>NZ_JBJJMO010000005.1:0-150331 GCF_046231935.1 Pseudomonas sp. KCJK9111
ACATCCGTCCTAATCGCTCCTCCCTTCAACGCACGCTATATTCCAGAGCTTTCATCGCCAAGGAAACCTCCCATGAGTCCTTTCAAGCTAATCGGCATTGCCGGTGCGCTGTTCGCCGTGGCCGGCTGCCAAACCGTCAAGCCTTCCGATGACACGCTGAAGAAGCGTACCGAGTTCGTACTCAATACCAAGGTCTCCAAAGTGGAAGATGTGCGCAGCGACAGCACCATCACGTACTACACCGCTACAACTGGCAAAGGGCGATTCGAATGCCAGATGCCCAGTGGTGCGCTTGTCGCTGCGGCCGGCATGGGTATCTATCAACCCACGCCCAGCTGCGTGAAAGAAGGCCAGACCGGACGCTTTTGACCGGCGCAATGGCCGCTTTCAATAACGGGGCGAGGTGGCGTTATCACAGAGCGTGCGCAACATGGCCCGCAATTCGGCAGGGCGCACGGGCTTGGACAGCACTGCGATACCGCGACCCTGTACTGCGACCTGTATTCGGTCCGGATCATGCCCTGTCATGATCAAGGCTGGTACAGCCCAGCCCCGCTCGCTGCGCAGCCGCTCGATGCAATCGACTCCGGTGGCGTCCTGGCCTAGGTCATAATCGGCAACGATGACGTCGCAGTCCTCATTCGAAGCGGCAGCAGAACTATGGCCATCTACCTCGCATCCCCAGCGCTGCAACAGGGCCGACGTTGCTCTGAGCACGTTCTGGTCGTCCTCAATCAGGCAAACCCGCAGGCCGTTGAGCAAACCTGCAGCAGCCAGCTCTTGCTCAGGCGCGGCCCGTGTAGGTTGAGGCGTTATCTGTGGCAACCCCTTCAGGCTTACGGTGGTGCCGTGACCGGGTCGAGATCGCAGGTGCACCTGCACGTTCATCAGCCGCGCAAGCCGACGAACGATCGACAGGCCCAACCCGACGCCTTCGACGTCCTTGTCGCGCACTTGCCTGACTCGGTAAAACTCTTCGAACACCAGCGTCTGGTGTGCAGGTTCGATGCCTCGTCCCTGGTCACAGATCACGATGGCAAGCCCATCCCGGCAGCGCCGTACACCTATCAACAGTGGCCGTCCCGATGCGTATTTAAGGCTATTGGACAGCACGTTCTGGACCATGGTCGTCAATATGCCGCGGTCTGCACGCGTCCAGTAGGGACAAGCACGCATGCGTATCTCCACCCCTGCCCAGCGAGCAGCCTCGGCATGCTCACGCGCAAGGGCTTCGAGAAAATCGCCCAGAGCAAAGGTTTCGTAGCGCGGCTGCACGCGCCCGTTATCCAAGGTGTACAGGTCCAGAATCGACCGAAACAGCTGGGACACGTTCAGCAACGATCGGTCAATGCTGTCCACCAGCCTGCGTTCCTCCTCGCCCAGCCGCGCCTCGCGCAAACACGCCGTGAACAGACTGATGGAGTGAATGGGTTGGCGCAGGTCGTGGCTCGCCTGGGCCAGAAAGCGGGACTTCTCGCGATTAGCTGCAGCGGCCTGCTCCGAAGCTCGGCGCGTGCGTTCGAGCAGCAAGTGCGCATAGACGGGTATCACGGTACTGGTGGTCAGCAACATCAGCACCAGAAAAGGGTTGGCCTGCCAGTAAGGCGTCAGCCGGTACACCACTACCAGCGCGACCAGCGCCAGCGCGGTCGCGATGGCCAGGTATCGAGAGCCGAAACGCATGCCGTTGCCCAGGTTGACCCACACCATCACGGCATACAGGGGCAGCGCCGCTTCACCGCCGATCACCAAGCCGAAGCAGGTGCCTGTGTAGTCGTGCACCATGCCCAGCACCCGGCGCCACGGATAATGCCCGGGCCAGCGTGCGATGGCCTGGCGCAGAAACACCGATACCAAGAGAAAGACGAAGATATAGACAACCACCGGCACGTAGAGCGCGGCAGAGCGGTCCAGCAGAAATACCAGCATCGCCACATAGGCGAACGCGCAACTGCCAACAATCAGACGCAAGTTCGCTTGATCGAGCTCGTTATTTTTATCCATGACCATGGCCGAAATCCTTATCATCAGGCGCCTTTGCTCCCATCACGGGTCAGCACGCACGTGCCAGGGCTGCTACGTTAACATGGCCTGATCGACCTGCGGCCAAAGGGAGTTGCCAAGCGTGACCAGTCGAATAATCGTGGCGGACGACCATCCGCTGTTCAGGGAAGCCATGGTGCGTACCGTCTGCCGTGTGCTGCCAAGCGCCTGCGTGGCCGAGGCTGGTAGCCTGGATGAGGTATTGCATATTGCCAGCGTTGGCGAGGCCCTAGACACACTGATTCTGGACCTGCGTTTTCCGGGCCTGGATTCCGTCAGCCGCCTTGCCCAGCTGAAACGCCAACTGTCGCGTACGACCTTGATCGTCGTCTCGATGGTGGACGATCCGGTCATCATCGACCAGGTCATGGCCTGCGGCGTGGATGGTTTCATCGGCAAAAGCCTGAGCGCCGAGCAAATGGGCGCCGCCATCCTCGCCGTTAGAGCAGGGGAAGTGCTGGTGCGTTACCTGCCTTCCGGCCTGCTGCCGATCGCCAATGCCGACGCGGGTACCGAGCACCTGACTCAACGCCAACAAGACGTGTTGCGTTTGATCGCACAGGGCAAGACCAACAAGGAGATAGCCAAGGCCCTGGATATCTCGCCCTTCACGGTGCGCATCCACGTTTCGTCACTGCTCAAGGCACTCAACGTCAGCTCGCGGACCGCGGCTGCCGTCAAGTACTCGGCCGGATAGCACCGTTGGTCAGACCTGCGCCTGCGCAGACGGACTTCTACCCCTGCAGTGGCGCTCTGAAAAGTGAGGGGTCTGGCAATGGCTGTTCCTCTCACTCCTGTGTTGGCCCGCCTTCGGGGCGGGCCTTTTTTCCAAACCAACGGAGGCGCATGCAGTGATCCAGAAACTTATGATGGGTGGCGGCAATGTCCAGGACGACTGGCCCGAGCTTGAACAAGAGCAGCGCAATGACAGGGTCGACGACCCCGACACTGATCCGGGCCTGACCGATGACGATCAAAATCGTCCAGGCGTGCCTGCCAGCGACCCTGAGGCGGGTGTGTAATCAGGTGATGTAAGAAGTTGCGCAATCAGGCGGTGGTGGCAGGGTCTTCCAGAGACTGTCCGGGCTTACTGCCTGATAGGCGCCAAGTCACATCTGTGACGCCGTAGCGCTCAGCCATGGGCCGGCTGACCTTGCGGATCTTCTCGCGCCCGAATTTGGGGATGATGCCGATGCCGGCATCACAGCTCGCCCAATGCCAAGCCTCGGCATTATCCAGACGGTCCAGACGAATGATGAAGGTGCGAGGCTCGCCATGGAGCCGGTAATCGATGATGTACAACTGGGGACTAGGCATCGCTACACCCTCCTCTTTTGCGTGGATGACCCTGCGATGGAGTGCAGCGCGGCGCTAAAGATTCAATCGGATATGCGTCGTTGCCCCCCGACGGGTGCCCAGCACAGCCTTGGCGGGCACCCACGACAAGGTCAGCCGCGTGCTTCGCTCGTTACATTACGCCCGCCGCCGTGGCTGTTCTGACCACCCTTGCGTCCAGCCTGCGAGGCGCGCTCACGGTCATTGGCGAAGTTCCCACCTGAAACTTGGCCCCCTTTCTGCCCAGCGCGGGAGGCCTTTTCGCGGTCGTTGGCGAAATTGCCTGGATTGGTTTCCTTGGTGCCGCCACGTTGACCGGTCGATTTCTGATCACGAGCCATTTCGTTTCTCCTTGCGGTTCTGGAAATGCGCACGACATCAAGCCGTGCCCTTCATCGGAACCCGTGCGATAACAGGCTACTCAGTCCCATGGCATGGGTTGCAGACCGGTGGCGCGAAAAGATTCTCTGGCCGAACACTTGCGTACCAGTCATTAGCGTCGCATCAAGGCACTCGCGAATATCCTTGCGGGTTGCCTATAATGGCGCTCCTCTTGCCCCGCGACGTGTCGATGGGCTGTCTGTCAGGTCTGTACAGGGCATCGCCATGAAGTCGACCGTTAATCAGCCCGCCGCGCCGCATCCCTCTAACCTGAGCCCTAGCCATCTCAATTTCCCTGTGGTGGGTATTGGTGCTTCAGCGGGGGGCATCGAAGCCATCTGTACCCTGTTCAGGCAGATGCCCGCCGACTCAGGCATGGCGTTCGTCATCGTGCTGCACCTGTCTCCAGACCATCAGAGTGTCGCTGATCGGATCATTCAGGAGACAACCAGCATGCCGGTGAGCCAGGTAACGGAACCGGTGCCGATCGAACGCAACCATGTGTACGTCATCTCTCCTGCCAATCGGCTATCGACCAATGATGGTTACCTGCGGGTAGCGCCGGCCAACAGGCGGCGCGGTGACCATGTGGCCATCGACCTGTTCTTCCGCGACCTGGCCGACGTGCATAAGGATCATGCCTTTTGCGTGGTCCTTTCCGGCACGGGCGCAGACGGCGCCGTTGGGCTGGCACGTGTCAAGGAACAAGGCGGCCTCACCCTGGTACAGAGCCCGGACGATGCTCAGTTTGAGAGCATGCCTCGGGCAGCCATCGAGACGGGTCTGGTCGACGTCGTGCTCCCGGCGGCAGAGCTTGCCCAAAAGCTGATGGAGCTGTGGCACAACGCGCGACAGGTCAATCTGCCACGTATCGAAGACGATAGCCTACCGCCGGCGCTGGGTACCCGAGCCGGCGACCCTCAGGCGTGCGAACCTGTGCTGGAAGACATCTTGCTGCAATTGCGCAGCGCCACTGGTCATGATTTCCACCATTACAAGCGCGCCACTGTGCTGCGGCGTATCGAGCGACGTCTGCATATCACGGGACAGGCCGATCTTCGAGGCTACCTGCACTACCTTGAAACTCATGAGGATGAATCGGCAGCGTTGCTGGCGGACATGCTGATCGGGGTCACTAATTTTTTCCGCGACCGCGAGGCGTTCGAGGCGCTTGAGCGTATCGTCATGCCCCAGCTGGCAAGCGAGCCGGACCAAGCCGATAACCCCGCCGAAATTCGCATCTGGTCCGCGGGTTGTTCGACGGGAGAGGAGTCTTACAGCCTGGCCATGCTGACGTGCGAGCAGTTGGCCTTGGACCAGCGCGCCAGCAAGGTGCAGGTGTTCGCCACAGACCTCGACGAGCGTGCCATTGGCCATGCCCGCACCGGCCTTTATCCAGAGTCCATCATCACCGATGTGCCACCCTCGCGTCTGCGCCAGTTTTTCGCCAAAGAAGACCAGCACTATCGAGTGCGTAAGGAAATACGAGAGAAAGTGCTGTTCGCACGGCATAACCTGCTGTCCGATCCACCTTTCTCGCAATTGGGCTTGATCGTCTGTCGCAATCTGCTGATCTACCTGGACCGTGAAATTCAGCGGGATATCCTGCGCATGTTCCATTTCGCCCTGCGCCCGGGTGGCTACCTGTTCCTGGGCTCTTCCGAATCGGCTGAACTGGCTGGCGATCTGTTCGCGGTGGTGGACAAGCGTAATCGCATCTACCGGGCACGCGAGGTCGCCCATGCCGGCACGCGTCCGGGGCGTCAGTTGCAAGGGGCTGATCTAGGCGCTCTGAAGCAACCGGCCACCGCCAGAAGCAGATCCCAGCGCAAGCCCTCTTACGCCGAGGTGCACCATCGTGCACTGGCCCGCCGAACCCCGCCGAGTCTGATCATCGACGGTGAAGGTACCCTCCTTCATCTGAGCGAAGGTGTCGGGCGCTACATGCAATTGGGCAGCGGTGAATTGAGCCGCAACGTGCTCAACCTGGTATTGCCCAGCTTGCGACTGGCGCTTCGCAGCACCTTGTTCCAGGCGCGCCAGGGCACCCATGCGGTCACCTCTCGCCCTGTGGACCTGGGCGAGGATGGCCAGCGCTATCAGGTCGAAATTACCGTGCAACCGCATAAGGATGAGCAAACGGCCGGCGAATACCTGCTGGTGGTGTTCGAAGAGCGTGCGCCCGACCCGTCATTGCCGTTAGTCGATGCCATTCGCCAGACCGACAGCATGGTGCTGAACAACCTGGAGCGAGAGTTGCAGCGCATGCGCGTGCAATTGCAGGAGACCATTGAGCAGTCGGAGCTATCCAGCGAAGAACTCACGGCCTCCAACGAAGAGATGCAGACAATCAACGAAGAGCTTCGCTCGGCCAGCGAAGAACTGGAAACCAGCAAGGAAGAGCTGCAGTCGATCAACGAAGAACTGTTGACCGTCAATTACGAGCTCAAGAGCAAGGTCGAGGAGACCGACAAGGTCAATGACTACCTGCGCAACTTGATCGCCAGCACAGACATCGCCGCCGTGTTCGTCGACCGCAACCTGCACATTCGCTGGTTCACCCCACGTGCGACCGACCTGTTCAACATGCTGCCGGTAGATACAGGTCGATCCCTGCTGGACATCACTCATCGCCTGGACTACCCCGCCCTGGCCGATGATGCGCGCGCCGTGGTCAATGGCGAGCACATCATCGAGCGGGAAATCGGGGGCCAGGCCTACCACTGGTACCTGGCCCGGTTGCTGCCCTACCGTTCAAGCGAACAGAAGATCGACGGCGCCGTGCTCACCTTCATTGACATCAGCAAGAGCCGCGCGGCCGAAGAGCGTGTGCGACTTGGCGAAGAGCGCATGCGCGTGGTCGCTGAAAGTACCCACGACTTCGCCATCATCCTGTTGGATGAGCAGGGCCTGATCACTGACTGGAATACAGGTGCTGCATTGATCTTCGGTCATGAAAAGGCCGCTGTCGTGGGCCGGCATTACCAGCTTATCTTCACCCAGGATGACCGCCAGCACGGCATCCCCGAGCAGGAATTGCAGACAGCGCGCGCCAACGGCCGTAGCCAGGATGAGCGCTGGCACCTGCGCAAGGACGGTAGTCGCTTCTATGCCAGTGGTGAAATCTCGCGCTTGAAGGGCAACTCATTGCGTGGCTTCGTCAAGATTGCTCGGGACCTGACCGGGCACAAGCGCCTGCACGATGAGCAGAGCAAGCAACTGGCCGAGTCGCAAAGCAGCAGCCACATGAAGGATGAGTTCTTCGCCATCATGTCCCACGAACTCAAACACCCCCTCAACCTGATCCAGCTCAATGCCGAGATCCTGCGTCGTCTGCCTTCGATCGCCCACGTCGCCGCTGCGAGCAAGGCGGTGGGCACCATTCGCGAAGCCGTGGCCAGCCAGGCGCGCATCATCGATGACCTGCTGGACGTGGCCCGTATCCGTACCGGCAAGCTCAAGCTCAAGACCGAAGCGGTAAACGTGGTTGCCATTATCGAGGGTATCCACGCGGTGGTCATCAGCGAGCAGCCTGACTCGGCGGTTGTGCTGGAACTGCCTGCAGACGGCTTGCCAATGTTCATCGACGGGGATAGCACACGCCTGGAGCAAGTGATCTGGAACCTGCTCAACAACGCCCTGAAGTTCAGCCCACCCGGCGGCACTATCCGGTTGTCCCTGAGCCATGACGACACGCAGGTTTCGCTCAGCGTGATCGACCAAGGCATCGGCCTTACGGCAGATAGCCTGGAACACATTTTCGACCTGTTCAGCCAGGCGGCTTCGCCGCTCGGGCATGCGGCGCGAGAGGGCCTGGGCATTGGGCTATCGCTGGTCCGTCAGTTGGTGGAGGCCCACGGCGGAAGCGTATGCGCGCACTCCGCCGGTCTTGGTCAGGGCTGTACGTTCACCGTCACCCTGCCCTTGTCCCAAAGCGGTAAAGGCGAGCAACTGGCCTGCCAGCAAACTGAACGCATGGGCCGGCTCGATGGCTTGCATGTACTGCTGGTGGATGACTCACCCGAGGTGCTCGACGTCATGCAACAGCTCCTGGAAATGGAGTGTGCGCAGGTGAGCGCGTTCGCTGACCCCCGCCAGGCGCTCGAAGCAGCACGGCAGACGGACTATGACGTCATTCTGTCGGACATCGGCATGCCAGTCATGGATGGCCATGCCCTGATAAAGGCTTTGCGAGACATCAAGCACCTGCAGCATACCCCGGCCATTGCCCTTACCGGCTATGGGGCGAGCGCTGATCAGCATCGGTCGAAGCAGTCTGGCTTTGATCGTCATCTGAACAAGCCTGTGGGCTACGACGAGTTGGTAGAGGCCATCGAGAGCCTCCACGGTTCGGTACCCTACTGACCGTTCGTCGGTCAATTGTTACAGTTTTATGACTTTTGCACGGTGCTCGGCGACTAAATCCTCATAGGAATGTGATTCGCCGGAGTACCCATGAAATCCGCCAAGCCCCGCGCAACCATCATCTGTCGGCATGGCAAACACGCTCATAAATGGCTGTGGGTTCGCAAGCCAAATGCCCCTTGGACGCTGCCAGGAGGCAAGGTAGAACCTGGTGAAACGCCGCTTGAGGCAGCCCAGCGCGAACTGCTGGAAGAGACAGGCCTGCAGGCCCACAATTTCACGCTGCTGATGCGCCACGAGACGCCACAACGCATGCATTATGTCTTCGAGGCCGAGTTCGACGAAGCACCGCAGCCCTGCGCCTTGCATGAGATCGCTGACTACCAGTTCGCCCATTTCGAGCACGTCAGCACGCTCAAGCAAGACATCAAGAAATTGATTCGCTCCTTGCTCGAGTGCGACGCAGCGACCGCAGCGTCTGTACGCTAACGCTCAGTTTTACTGGCTGCTATTTCAAAAACAGGCGTGCCGCCCTAAGCGTGCACGCTCCACTGGCAGTCGCCCGCCTCTATCGGCAAGTCGTCGATTGCATGAATCATCCCGCTGTCCAGGGCTTCTTGTGGGCCAAGGATTCGCGGGGCCGCCATCAGGTAGCGCGGCACGTCAAGTGCCTGTGCTGCGCCCTCGGTGCGCTGCGCCACAATCTGCGCGTACAGGCGCAAGTCATAATCCAGGCTCATGGCATATTCGGCCATGCGTGAGTGGTCGATGGAGCCGTGCAGCGTCCAGTGAAAGGGATGGAAGAGGAACTTGCTGTGAGTGCACGCGGTGCGGTGCTCGCCGGCCAGGAACAGGATGTTGCCCATTGACTCGACCGTGCCCAGGTTATGGGTATGCACACTGACCGGCAAGGTCCGCAGGTAGTTGTACAGGGTAAACCCGTAGCTGCACTCGCCGCCCATGGTGGCGACATTCAACTGCACCACCTCGGCCCCCTGGTTCACCGCCTTGGTACAGGTGTTGATCAGATTGCCGCAGGTAGACGAGTTGATAGGGCCGGTGAAATGGATGATGTGTCGGGCCATGTGCACCTCCAAGAAGTGTCGATACAGAGCGTTGGTCACCACCCTGCCTGTCTAAAAGTGGCATCAAGCCTGCCCGCAAAGTTCAATTCCAGCCCTGCTCGCCACCACTGATCAACTGCGCCTGAACCCTCCTGCCACTGCACTGGTCGCAATGGTGAATGGAATGGAGATGCGATAGGAGGCAGCGTGAGCGAGGTACGCATTGGCATTTCAGGATGGCGATACGGTCCCTGGCGCAAGGACTTCTACCCCAAGGGGCTGCGCCAGGACGACGAACTGGCCTTCGCGTCGAGGGCAGTCAATACCATCGAGATCAACGGCTCGTTTTACAGCCTGCAAACGCCCGAACGCTATCAAGCCTGGCATGACGCCACACCCGATGACTTCGTGTTCGCGGTCAAGGCACCGCGATTCATCACCCACATCCGCCGACTCAAGGACATCGATACGCCATTGGCCAATTTCTTCGCCTCCGGGCCGCTTCTTCTCGGTAACAAGCTCGGCCCGTTCTTATGGCAGTTCCCTGCCAACATGCGTTTCGACGCTGAGCGATTCGGTGCATTTCTGCAATCGCTACCGCGTGACCGCGCCGCTGCCAGACGCAGCGCCAGTGGCTGCGAGCAACGCCTGCAAGGTAACGGCGGCACGCAGATAGGCGGCAATGAGCCGCTACGCCATGCAGTGGAAATTCGTCACGAAAGTTTCCTGTGCGAGCGCTTCGTGGAACTGCTGCGCCAGCACAACGTCGCCTTGGTGGTTGCCGACAGCGCGGGCAAGTGGCCTTACGTGGAAGACGTCACCGCAGATTTCATGTACATGCGCCTGCATGGCGACGTCGAACTCTACAGCAGCGGTTATACCGTCAGCGCACTGCGCCGCTGGAAGAAACGGATCGAACAGTGGCGTGAGGGGAGTCAGGCCGACGATGCACACCTGATCGTACAGGGCCCTCCCCCCCGGCGCTCAACCCGGGACGTGTACTGCTATTTCGATAACGACCAGAAAGTCCATGCCCCTTACGACGCGCGCCGATTGCTGGAAAAGATGCACCTGGACCACGAGCTGATGACAGAGCCGGGCGCCGAGCCGGAGGTTGAACTGTGAACCCTACACTCCCCGCGCCAAGCTGCATCATCGACAAAGTCACCGCCGTGCACCGCCTGAACGTGCTGACGCTCAACGTGCACAAAGGCTTCACCTTCTTTAATCGCCGCTTCATCCTGCCGGAGCTGCGCGATGCGGTACGTGCCACGGGCGCCGACCTGGTGTTTCTCCAGGAAGTGCATGGCAGCCACCAACAGCATGCGATCAGCCACCCTGCCTGGCCGCAGGCGCCCCAGTACGAGTTCCTGGCAGACAGCATGTGGCCGCAATTTGCCTATGGGCGCAACGCCGTCTATCCCCATGGCGATCACGGCAACGCGTTGCTTTCCAAATTTCCGATCGTGCGTTCGGAAAACCTCGACGTCTCGGTGGCGGGAAATGAACAGCGAGGCCTGCTGCACTGTCAACTGGAAGTACCCGGCCACGACGAAGTGCATGCGATCTGCGTGCATTTGGGGCTACGGGAGGCACACCGGCAAAAGCAGGTGAGTCTGCTGTTCGAGTTGCTCGACCGCCTGCCTGCCGAGGCGCCGGTGATCATCGCCGGCGACTTTAACGACTGGCGTCTGAAAGCAGATGCCGTGCTGTCGCAGCGCTTGATAGAGGCATTCGGGGAGCGTTTCGGCTCGCCAGCCCGCAGTTTTCCGGCACGCCTGCCGCTGCTTCGGCTTGACCGGATCTACGTGCGCAATGCCATGCCCCACGCTGCAAAGGTTTTATCCAACTATCCGTGGTCGCACCTGTCCGACCACGCCCCCCTGGCTGCGGAGATCAACGTGTGAAAAGACCTTGGGTCGATGGCAACAGCGTCGAGCTGCTGATCAATGGTGAGGCGTTCTACCCGCGGGTCTTCGAGGCCATGGGCCAGGCGCGCAATGAAATCCTGCTCGAGACATTCATCATCTACGAAGACAAGGTAGGCCATCAGTTGCAGCGTGCGCTGATCGAGGCAGCGCAACGCGGGGTCCGTGTGGAAGTGGTTGCCGACGGGTACGGCACCGCTGACCTGTCAGCCGAGTTCATCGCGGCGATGACCGAGGCGGGCGTAAGGTTTCACCTGTTCGACCCCCAGCCTCGTCTGGCGGGCCTGCGCACGAACCTGTTCCGCCGGCTACATCGCAAGATCGTCGTGATCGACGGGGAGCGTGCGTTCATTGGCGGCATCAACTACAGCGCCGATCATCTCGGCGACTATGGCCCCATGGCCAAGCAGGACTACGCCGTGGAGGTAACCGGGCCAGTGGTCGCGCAGGTGCATGCCGTCAGCCGTCGATTGATGTCGCCGGTGCTCGAACCCCCAAGCGAGGTGCGCCCTGTCACCGACCCCACTGGCGACATCACCGCCGTGATGGTAGAGCGGGACAACGGCCAGCGCAGCACGGCTATCGAAGCCTATTACCTCGAAGCGCTACGTGGCGCGCGCAAGCGCATCGTGGTAGCCAACGCCTATTTTTTCCCAGGCTATCGCCTGTTGCGCGAGTTGCGTAACGCCGCGCGTCGCGGGGTTGAAGTGACCCTCATCATGCAGGGTGAGCCGGACATGTGGTGGGTGCGGACCCTGGCTCGCCTGCTCTACAACTACCTGCTTCGCGACGGGGTGCGGATACATGAGTATTGCCGGCGCCCCCTGCACGGGAAGGTCGCACTGGTGGATGACGAATGGTCCACGGTCGGTTCGAGCAACCTCGACCCGCTGAGCCTGTCGTTCAACCTTGAAGCCAACCTGTTCATCCGCAGCCGCGCCTTCAATCGGCAGCTCCACGACCACCTGCAGTCGCTGGCCAGCGAACAGTGCAAGACGGTCACCCTGGAGCGAATGATTCGCGGCTACTGGTGGCGGGCGCCACTGATCTTCTTGAGCTTCCACGTCATACGTCACTTCCCGCGCATTGCCGGTTGGCTACCTGCGCATCGCAAGCGCCTGAAAACGCCTGGGCAAGCGGTAGAAACCCAAGGCAACCTGCATGAGGGCAACACCTGATGGAACGAAAGCGTTGGCAAGTGTGGGCCAAGCGTCTGTTCACCGTCCTGTTCCTGATCCTGATCCCGGCGCTGCTGTTCACGCTGGCACGCAACCTGGATTGGAACGAGGTGCGTGAATCGCTGTTGGCCTACAAGCCCGGCACATTGGCCGTCGGGTTGGTCATGGCACTGATGAGCTTCTTCATCTTTGCCAGCTACGACTTGTTGGCCCGTGCTTATACCGGTCACAAGTTGCCGGTCCGGCAAGTGCTGCCGATCGCCTTCGTGTGCTACGCCTTCAACCTCAACTTCACCACCTGGGTGGGCGGGGTTGCGTTGCGCTATCGGTTATACGGCAGGCTTGGGTTGGACACGCCCACCATCACACGCATTCTCACCTTGGGGCTACTGACCAACTGGATGGGCTACATGCTGCTGGCAGGCAGCGTGTTTGCCATGCGCCTGGTCGAGTTGCCGGCAAACTGGGCGGTCGGCACCACTGGGCTGCAGCTCATTGGGTTTGCGCTGTTAGCCATTTCGATCGGCTATCTGCTGGCCTGCGGTTTTGCCAAAAAACGCACCTGGCGCTGGCGCGAGCATGAACTGACATTGCCTTCGCTGCGGCTTGCGCTGTGTCAGGTGGCCTTGGGCGCCAGCAACTGGGCAATGATGGCGCTGCTGATCTTCTGGCTGTTGCCAGAGCAGGCGTTCTATCCCTCCATCCTGGGGGTCCTGCTGATCAGTTGCGTGGCTGGGGTGGTGGCTCACATTCCGGCTGGGCTTGGGGTGCTGGAAACCGTATTCCTGGGCCTGCTTCAGGGGCAGATTCCACAAGGCAGCCTGGTTGCAGCCTTACTGGCCTATCGAACCTTGTACTACCTGATACCGCTGGTGTTGGCGGTCATCACCTACTTGGTGCTGGAAAAGCGCGCTAAGACCATGCGCCGGCAAGATACGGCAGCATCAACGTGAAAGGAGTGGGCTTGGTGGGTAAGTCGCACAGCTAGTGCGACTCCAAGCTCAGCAAAATCCCCTGTAGGAACGCCTCGTCAAGGCCGCTTCTATGGACTTCGCCAACCTTCTGAAACGGTTCGAGAAAGGTTGAACACGCCGGGTCTGCCTAGGCAGACCCGGCTCAATACCCCTCACGGCGAAATAGGATCGCTCGCTGGGAAAGTCTCATCCAGTGCATTGTCCACACTGGTTTCCTTTTTCTGCTCAACCTTGCCACAGGTGCAGTCAGGCATGCGGCATGGCTCGCCGTTACGATGCCCGGTTGCACACGCTTCGCAGCAGTAGGCCTTGCCGTTCTGCGGCAAGGTGCTCACCGTGCAGGAACACTCGGTACAAGCGCAGCGTAATTCGCTCATGATCAGCTCCTTTCGTCTTCTTCGATTGCATCGTCAGTCCACGGTTTCCCGTCAAGCGGGTTGGTGCGGGCCAGTTCAGCTTCGTCGAGGCCACGACCGCCGCCGATCTCGATCGCGTCTACTTCGGTCAGCGCCTGATCGGCAGGGCCGCCGTACCCAGGCTCATGGGGATCTCGAGCGCCGGTTTCGTCCAGTAGCGTGTCCGGGCTCAGATCATCATCGGTGACACCGTCCTCATGCAGGCTGTCGGTCAGCGTCTCGCCGCCGGTCAAGCCGCTCTGGCGCACCCGCTCCTCCGGGAATTCCTGCTCCACTTCACGCTCTGGTCGCTCATCACCTACCCGCCCCTGACGGTCATCAAGGCGATCACTGAAGTTCAGCTCATGCACACTGCCCATACGATCCTCGATGTCATCGATCTCGGTCGGGGTATAGGCTTTGGGTTCGTCGGGTCTGGACATTACGCCTCTCCATCAGTTGGCTTACCCAAAGTCGACTGCTCTGTACCCAGGAAGATTCAGAGTTTTACGCGGCCAGTGGCGGTTTTTTGAACTCCGGTGCCGTTCCCCGCCTCCCAAGATCAAGACAGCGCAGGTTCCGGAGCCCCCCATGGCCAAGCCACTCGAGGAATACGCGCGCAAGCGCGATTTCAACGCCACGCCCGAGCCAAGCGGCAAATTCGGCCGCAGCAAAGGGGCTCACGCGTTACAGTTCTGCATCCAGAAACATGACGCCAGCCATTTGCACTATGATTTCCGGCTGGAGCTGGACGGCACGCTCAAAAGTTGGGCGATTCCAAAGGGTCCCTCCCTGGATCCGACAGTCAAACGCCTGGCCGTGCATGTCGAAGACCATCCGCTCGATTACGCCACCTTCGAAGGCCACATTCCGGAAGGTCACTACGGTGGGGGCGATGTCATCGTCTGGGACCGTGGAGTCTGGGAACCTGATGGTGACCCGCATGAGGGTTACAAAAAAGGCAAACTGCGCTTTCGCCTGCAAGGCGAGAAGCTCGCGGGCATGTGGAACCTGTTCCGCACACGGCTGGCTGGCAAGAAAGAGCAATGGATGCTGGTCAAGTCGAATGACAGCCAGGCCCGCAGCGAGGCGCAGTACAGCATTGTCGAGGACCAGCCCGACAGCGTGATCAGCGACCGCACTTTGGTTGCCAAGCAATCTGCCAAAACGGCCAAACCCGGCAAAGGCAAGCCTGCCCCGACCAAGCAAGCCGCCAAGTCCAAGCCCGCTAAGTTGCCAGACCATGTGCAGCCACAGTTGGCCACGTTGGTCGACTCACCCCCTTCGGGGGACTGGCGGTATGAGGTGAAGTACGACGGTTACCGCATCCTCGCGCGCATCGAGGGCGATGATGTGCGGCTCCATACCCGCAACGGCCATGACTGGAGCGCCAAGATGCCGGGCCAAATCGCTGCACTACGCGCGTTGGGCGTGGACTCTGCATGGCTCGATGGCGAGATGGTCGTCAATGACGACCACGGGGTTGCAGACTTCCAGGCCTTACAGAACGCATTCGATACCGCGCATGACGAACAAATCACCTATTACGTCTTCGACCTGCCGTTTCTGGGTGGTCAAGATCTGCGCGCCCTACCCTTACAGCAGCGACGCGACGCGTTAGAACGCTTGCTTGAGCACAACACTGCGGACAACCTCAAGTACTCTGCGGACTTCGACGAGCCGGTTGAAGCGTTGCTCGAGAGCGCCTGTAAGCTGGGCCTTGAAGGCTTGATCGGCAAGCGTGCCGACAGCAGCTATTCCGGCGCGCGCAGCGCAGACTGGATCAAGCTCAAGTGCAAGCGGCGGCAGGAGTTCGTAGTGGTGGGCTATACCGACCCTAAGGGCAGCCGCAGTGGGTTCGGCGCATTGCTATTGGCTCTGCACGACGACGCAGGCATGCTGCGTTACGCCGGCAAGGTGGGCACCGGGTTCAGCACCACCACCCTTGACACATTGCACGCACAACTCGAACCCCTACAAACCGCCCAGCCTACTGTAGCCAACCCCCCCACCGGCGCCGAAGCCCGAGGAATACATTGGCTCGAGCCCAAGTTGCTGGCCGAGATCGCCTTTGCTCAGATGACCCGTGACGGCGTAGTACGCCACGCGGTATTCCACGGTTTGCGCGACGACAAACCGGCGACCGATATCGACCTGGAGCGTGCCATGCCGAGCAAGACCGTCCATCAGCGCAAGGCGGCCAAGGGCACCGAGACGCTGGGTGACCTGCGCCTGACCCACCCTGATCGCGTGATCGACCCTACCTCTGGCATGACCAAGCGTGACGTCGTCGACTACTACGCCCAGGTCAGCCAATGGATCTTGCCCCACCTCAAGAATCGGCCGGTTGCGCTCGTGCGTGCGCCAGACGGCCTCGCTGGGGAACTGTTTTTCCAGAAAAACGCGGGCCAGCTGCACATCCCAAACGTGCGTACGTACGGCAAAGAGCAAGCTGGCCAGGCCGCCATGGTCATCAACCGCCCTGACACCTTGCTCGGCGCCGTACAGATGAACATGCTTGAACTGCACACCTGGAACGCCACCGACACGCAGTTCGACCGGCCAGACCGTTTCGTGCTCGACCTGGACCCTGACCCGGCCCTGCCGTGGAAGGCAATGCTGGAGGCCACTCAGCTGACCCTGACCCTGCTGGACGAACTGGGTCTGAAGGTGTTCATCAAGACCAGCGGGGGCAAAGGCATCCACCTGGTTGTCCCGCTAACGAGAAAGGCGAGCTGGGACGACGTCAAGGATTTCAGCCACGCCATCGTCACCTACCTGGCAAAACTGTTCCCTGATCGGCTCACCGCAGTGTCCGGCCCCAAGAACCGTGTAGGCCGCATCTTCATCGACTATTTGCGCAATGGCAAAGGTGCCACCACGGTGTGTGCTTACTCGCTGCGCGCTCGCGAGGGCTTGCCGGTGTCGGTCCCTGTCTGGCGTGAAGAACTGGCACAGCTCAAGGGCGCCAATCAGTGGACCATCGCCACAATAGGTGAGCGACTGGCCGATACCCAAGACCCTTGGGCCGATATGAGCAAGACCCGTCAATCCATCACGGCGCGGATGCGCAAACAACTTGGGCTCGCATGATGGGCGACGCCCAACGCGACAGGGAGTTACGCGCATGAGCATGCCTCAGGACTATGACCTCACCCAGCTGGACCGCTTGTTGCGCACCTATGACGAGCGGCTGCAGCCGCTCAATGTCGATACCCAGTTACTTGAATTGATGAAAGCTTTGCAGACCCATTGCCTGGACATTCTGCCCAGGCCGGGCCACGGCAATACGCTTCAACGCTGGCAGACCCTGTCACGGGTCGCCGGCTGCGACCTCGCATTGGCCAAACTCTATGAGGGGCATACAGACGCGTTGGCGATCCTGGCCGAGTGTGGTGCTGGCCATCTTTCGTCTGACGGGATCTGGGGCGTATGGGCCGCAGAGCCCCCGGATGCTCGTGCCGTCATCACCGCCCGAGATGGGGGCCGTGTCCGCCTTGGCGGAAAGAAAGCGTGGTGTTCGGGCGCCTTGCAAATCGACCAGGCATTGATCACCGCCTGGGACGAGTCCGGTCAGCCACAGCTGGTTGCCATCCGCTTGGCCGACCCAACCTTGGGCCTCAATATCGAGCACTGGCAGGCTGTGGGCATGGCCAGCACTGCCAGTGTCGAGGTCGAATTCAACGACACACCTGGTGTGCTCGTCGGTGCGGCGGGCCAATATTTGTCCAGGCCGGGCTTCTGGCACGGCGGCGCGGGCATCGCCGCCTGCTGGTATGGGGTGGCAGAGGCGCTGGCCGAATACCTGCGCGAGCACTGCCGCAAACCCAAACCAGACCCCCACGCAGACGCGCACCTGGGCGCTGTAGATGCCGCCCTGTGCGGCGCTCGTGCGGCATTGCGTGAATGTGCTGCCTGGATCGATCGCAACCCAAGCGCCGATGCCAGCCTGATCGTGCAACGCGTGCGCGCCCAGGTCGAACACGCCGTGGAACACGTCATGCGTCATGTGGGCCGCGCATTGGGTGCAACCCCGTTCTGCCGTAATGCCCACTTTGCGCGCTTGAGCGCAGACCTGCCGGTGTTCATTCGCCAAAGTCACGCCGAGCGAGACCTTGCAGCCCTCGGCGCACAGACCGCACAGCTTTCTTCCGGAGCATGGCAGCTATGAGTGAAGACCTGATTCAGTCCAATGACGGCACGCCCTGGTCAGCGTGGCAGCACTCGGCCCATCTGGCCCGGGCCACTTGGCTCAATGCACATCAGCTCTGCCCGCCTGGTCGGCGCCTGGTGCTGATCGCACCCCATCCGGATGACGAGATTCTCATGGCTGGCGGTCTGCTGGCCGATTTCGCCGGGCGTGAAGAGGACCTGGTGCTGATCTCGGCGACTGACGGCGAAGGCAGCCATCCCGGCTCGACCCGGTGGACAGAGCATCGTTTGCGTCGCGACCGGCCGCAAGAAAGCCGCAAGGCCATCGAGCAACTCGGGCTGGACCCCAAGCGTATCGATTGGCGCCGCCTGCACCTGAAGGACAGTCAACTGGCCAGGGAGGAAGCCTTTCTGGTCAGCCATCTGACTCAGCTACTGCGCCCTGAGGATGTACTGATGACGACCTGGCGAGGTGACGGCCACTGCGATCACGAGGCCGTAGGCCGGGCCGGGGCACAGGCAGCGCTAGCGCGTAAAGCCCAGCTGGTGGAAGTCCCAGTATGGGCTTGGCACTGGGGCCAACCTGACGATCCACGTCTGCCTTGGGAGCGCGCGCACCGCTTGCAACTCAATGAGGGCCAGGTGGCACGCAAGCGCAAAGCCATCGCTGCACACGTCAGCCAGTTCGAGCCTGACGGTTGTACACCGCCGGTGCTACGCCCAAACCTGCTGGACTGCGTGCTACAGCCCTTCGAACTGGTCTTCTTGTAAAAGGATTCGCCATGAGTATCGATGCCCAATATTTCGCCGACCTGTATGCCGCCAACGAAGACCCCTGGGCCTTTCGTACCCGCTGGTATGAAAAACGAAAGCGCGACCTGGTCATGGCAAGCCTGCCCCGGCAGTGTTACGAACGGGTGTTCGAGCCCGCCTGCGCCAATGGCGAACTCAGTGTGCTGCTGGCCGAGCGCTGTGCCGAGCTGGTGTGCCAGGACCTCGACCCGAAGGCCGTGGGCTTGGCCACCGATCGCCTGGCCGATGTCCGCCACGCACGGGTCGAACGCGCTCGCCTGCCTGCCGACTGGCCAGGCGGGCGTTTCGATCTGATCGTGCTCAGCGAAGTGGGCTACTACCTTGATCCCACCGACTGGTTGCAGGTAATCGAACAGTCTGTCGCCAGCTTGTCCTATGACGGCGGCCTGCTGGCGTGTCACTGGAAGCACCCGATTGCCGGGTGCCCCCAGGACGGGCGCGAGGTGCACCGAATGCTGTCCAAACACCTGCCGTTGTACCCGGTGTTCTGCCACGACGAAGCCGACTTCATCATGGCTTACTGGTCGAACCAGCCCAGCGTGGTAGACCTGGACGAGACGTGCATATGATCGGCATCGTCATTCCGGCCCACAACGAAGCCCGGCGTCTGGGTCGATGCCTGAAGGCGGCCTCGGCTGCCGCCCAACACGCTGCGGTAGCCGGTCATGAGGTCGATATTCTGGTGGTGCTCGATCGCTGCACCGACGGCACCGCTGCCGTCGCCCGGCGCCATGGTGCACACACCTTCGCCATTGAAGCCGGTAATGTCGGCATGGCTCGGCGCGCGGGCGCAGAATGGATGCTCGCGCGCGGTGCCACATGGCTCGCCTGCACAGACGCCGACAGCCAGGTTCCTGCCCACTGGCTGACGTCACAGCTCGAATGCGGCGCTGAAGTCGTCTGCGGTACGGTCCATGTGAGCCACTGGCAGCCCTGGCAAACCGCCGCCTTACGCAAGCTTTACCTGAGCCGCTACGAGGCACGTGACGGGCACCGTCATATCCATGGGGCCAATCTAGGCGTAAGCGCCCAGGCGTATCTGAGGGCCGACGGTTTCCAGCCACTGGCTGCCCACGAGGATGTTCGCCTGGTGCGGGACCTGGAAGCGCTGGGGGTGCCGATCAGTTGGTCGGCTGCGCACAGTGTGGCCACCAGCAGCCGGCGAGAGTGTCGCGCACGCGAAGGGTTTGGTGATTACCTGGCCGGCCTGCAGGAGCACTTGCAGGCCTAGCATGTGTGCTTGCTCTCAGGAAGCCTTGCGGGTGCGTTTGGCGGGCTTCTTCGCAGCCGCAGCCGGTTTCTTCTTGGGAGGCGCCGTGCTTTTGCCGCCGAGGCTGCGCTTGAGCAGCTCGGTGAGGTCGATGATATCTGCACTCTTCTCGCCGCTGCTGTCCTCGCCCTTCTCCACCGTCTCGATCTTGCCTTTGCTGGCTTTTTCAGCCACCAGCTCCATGATCGTGTCCCGAAACGCGTCGTGATACTCATCCGGTGACCAGGTGCCGGCCATGTCTTGAACCAGACGCTTGGCCATGTCCAGTTCCCGTTTGTCCACTTTGGCCTTGGTCACAGTCGTGTCCAGTTCAAGGGTATCGAGCCCACGTACTTCATCGGGCCAGCGCAACGTGATCATTACCAGGGCTTCGTCCAGGGGTCGGATAAGCGCAAGGTGCTGGCGTGTGTGGAGCACGACTGTCGCCAAAGCCACTTTGCCGGTGGTGGCCAGCGTTTCGCGCAACAGCGCATAGACCTTGCCGCCGCGCCGGTCAGGGCTCAGGTAATAAGGGGTGTCGAAGTGTTGAAGGGGAATTTCCCCTGCGTCCACGAATGAAAAGATGTCGATCGTCTGAGTGGCCTCCGGGCGGGCCTTGCGGATCTCCTGTTCACTGATCACCACATAGCGGCCCTTCTCGTACTCTACGCCCTTGACGATGTTTTCCTTGTCGATGTCCTTGCCGGTGACCTTATTGATGCGCTTGTAGCCCACTGGGTCCATGCTGCGCTTGTCCAGCCAGTCAAAATCAACGCGTTCACTGCTGACGGCGGAGTTGAGCGCCACGGGGATGTGTACCAAACCGAAACTGATGGCGCCTTTCCAGATTGCCCTGGCCATTGACATGCTCCCTGAGTGATCTGCTGATACCTCAAGTGACTGCGCCACATCGGGAAAGGTTTAACCGCAGTGCCCGGTGGCTCCCACAGCCATAGGCAGATATTCAGGCAGGATTGAAGAGCACCCGCTTGAAGGCTTCTGCCGCCAAGTGCACCTGCACGGACCAGTCGGTGGCCGCATCGCTCCCGGCATCGTCGGAGATGTATTTCAGGCACACGAACGGGATGTCCTCGGATCGTGCGACAAGCGCCAGCGCATAGGCCTCCATGTCGACCACGTCATAGGGCGCATCACCGTGACTGATCTCGAAATTATCGCCTGTGCCACAGGTTTCAATAGGCAGCCCTGCAATGGCCAGCCCATGTTCAAGTACGACAGGGATGTCGGAGAGCGGCGTTTCGTAGCGCGCAAACCCCAGAGGCGTGACGTCCATGTCGCGCTGGACGAACCGTGTGCAGCACACCAGGCTGCCCTTGCCATGCAGCCGACTGCCTGCCGAGCCGAGATTGACGATGAGCCTGGGCCTGCGCGTAGTCACAGCGCGGGTGAGCGCGATGGCCGCGTTCACCTTGCCAATCCCGGTGAAGACCGTATTCAGATGCCCGAACAGACCGCCCGCCTCTGCCTCCAGGGCAAAGACGAACAGCGTGTCTTCCAGGGCTACACGGGGGAACAGCGGGGTCAGCATCATGGCTACGGTCCTAGGAGAAGCGGTTATCGATCCCGCTATTCTCATTGAACCGGTGGTTAGGTCAAGGATGTGTCTCTACAGGCAGGTCTGCTACAGCAACTGCCTAACGCCACAACCGTCCAGGTGCTTCGGTAACACCCCGGTCTCAACGATTGCGCGTAACCGTCAGCGCTACCGCAGCAATACGTTCCACCCGCTCATAGCCGGGCTCCAATAATTGCTCGCCGAACACGTCAGGGTCGATCTCTCGATAGACCCAGGAAAATTCAGGGCCGGCCAGCTGCTCGCGAACGCCTTCGAGCAACGCGTCTTCGCCTTCGACGATAGCAACGCCGGTGTACAGCAACAATGATCCCCCCACGCTCAGTCGCTCAAGGCTCTGTTCGATGATGCGTCGCGAAAGATCCGCTCCGAGCGTTCCTCCGCCATGGCGATACGTGCGTTCACCATCGTCAAGCATGTAAGGCGGATTGGCTACGATCAGGTCGAACTGACCTGTCACGTCCCGCAGGATATCGCTTTGCTGTACAGCCACATTACCGATGTCGGCAAGCGCCGTATTGACCGCAGTAAAACGCAGCGCCTTGGGGTTGATATCCACGGCGGTCACCTGCGCGTGCTGCGCAGCACGAGCGATCACCAATGCGCCCACCCCTGTGCCACAGCCAATGTCCACTGCACGCTCTATGCGCTTGGGCGTCGATTGCAGGTGATCCTGGATTACGTGGGCGAACCGGTAACTGTCGGGGCCGAAGAACACCGCATCGCTGGCCTGCGTAGGGTAAGCCGAGTGCACCAGTAGCAGTCCGTCGAGGGTCGACCAACGGACGGTGCTGGCTAATAAGTCTCGGTGAGACTTCACCACGCCAGCGGTCTTCATCAAGTCCAGCTCATCGGCCGAAAGCATTGAGCCGGCAAATGGCCGGCTCCAACCGAATACATCCCGCACGGTGCAAGCCTTCTCTGCGCCTGGTCGCGCATTAACCAATGCATGGGTCGCCGGTGTCACGCAGGTAAAGTGGTAACCATCAGCGCGAAGGCGCTTTCCTAGCTGCAGCAGGGCCTGGTCAGCGGCTGTCTGAGGTGAATCGAGGGGCATCAATGAGATCCTTCCTGGAGCAGGCCAGTGGCCTGTATGTAAGCCTGGGTCGCGGCCAGTCCTTCGGGCGTCGCATGTTTATTGCCGGACATGGCACAGATCAACGTATCCATATCGTGGTGCGCAGGGCGCTGCCGCTGGGTACCCGGCGTCTGGTCTTGCAATTGCAGGGCCGCCTCCCAGCTGCCGGGTAACACACGGCGAATGCGAGATTGTGAACCTGCGGCGATCCAATCGTGCCACAGCTGCTTCTCGTAGGCGGTAAATACACCATACATGGGCGCGGTCGGCCCCTCGATCAGCGTCCACCAGCGGCTTTGCTCAGGGGCTTCGCCGCGGCGAATCCAACCCTGGGCCTGCATGGCGTCAAGAAAGGCCGGCATGGCGCCTGGCTCGGCCAGCCATTGGTTGATGGTGCGTTTTTGCAGACGGCAGTGGTCCGAGTGCATGAACTGCCCAAAATTGCGCTTGTGCTCCAGGGCCTGGAGCAGCTCAGCTTCCAAGTCGAAACTTGCGATGAGCGCAGGGGTGCTGATCCCTAGATCATTGAGACGGTAGCCCCGACGGACCCGCTCATAAAAACCCGCCACGTCATCAGCCGGGCACAACTGGCGCAGGGCCTGGAGCGACAGATGGGCATGACCGCTGGCTGCATTGTCGATGGTGACGTGCAGCTGGAAGTAAAATCCGTCGATGCCCAGCTCAGCCAATTCGTAAGTTGTGATCAACAGGTGCAAGGGCGGTTGTTCGTAGCCGAGGTTGTAGCCGATCACTTCAGGTAAATAGTCCTGGCCATACTCGCCAAGGGCCAATTGCAAGGACGCCTGCAGGTAACGGGAATCGTCCAGGTCCGGGCGATCCAGACAGCCGAGCCGGCTCATCAGGCGCTGGTAGATCAGCACGTGATTGGAGCGAGGGTCACCGCTGCCCAGCTCCTCGAGGTAGGTACGGATCAGGCCGTGGTAGCGTGGATCTGGCCATTGACGCAGGGCACTGAACAGCCAGGCGCCGTCTACAACCTTGGTGGGTTCGACTTGCTGCAGGAACCACAACGCCTGGGCGCGGTTGGCGAAATAGCGCCGCGGGGCGCCCTGCTTGCGCTGCTCCAGATACGCCTTGTATCCCTCGGCCACACCGGCAGCGTGCCGCAAGCTCCAGGCGTCGAGTTGCGCTGGGTCATCCGGCAGATCATCAGGCATGCTCCGAGCCTGCGCCAACTGGCAATCGAGCCAGGCCCGGCTGCTGGTGTCCTGGCCCTCGAGCAGGGCGTGATAGCGATCTTTCAGGCTGGGAGCGATAGATGGGGCTTGGACCATCGCGGCGGTCTGGCGGGTCATGACCGTCATGGCGTATTCCTCGTGCGCGTATTATTGGTTGGCTTTCTGCCCTGGCATCGGCTCAGGGGCTGGCGCAGAACGGGGTGCGGTTTGTTCGTCAGGTTTTTGCATCTGCAAGGACGGCTTGCTGGCATCGGAGTCCTTGCCGGGGTGATTGTTGTCGCGGTCAAAACAACCGCCGACGAGAGTCAAGGCGCCCATGAGAGTGATCAGTGCGAATGTGCGCATGGCTGGCTCCTTGTTCGAAGAATCGCAGTGCCAGGCTAGCCTGGCACTGCAAGGCTTCACTTACGACTTGCCGCCTTTGCGGCCCGACTCGCTGGAGTGGCTTGCTTGCCCCCCCTTCTTGCCGGCTTCGGAAGCCTTGTCACGGTCATTGGCGAAGTTGCCCGAATTTTTGCTACCGCCCTGGCTGCCCTGCTGGTTACCGCTACGGCTGTTGTCTTTAGTGGCCATGATCTGAAACCTCTTATGACTTCGGAATGCACGGCGCCAATGCCGTACATGACTTGGGAGTGCACCCGTGCGCGAGGATTCGGATTATCGAGAAGGCTTCTGACAAACGGCGTTAAAGAAGGGTCAGCCCAATAGTTGGCGTACCTGTCAGCGGCGATGGATTTCGTCGCGTCGACCTTGCTGGCCACCGAGCCAATGACCGGTTGCGGCCCAGCAGACGGCAAGTAGCGCTCCGATCAGCATGGCCACCTGTGGATGATCCCCCATCAGGTCCAGGGCACGCTTTATCCAGCCGCTGACAGCATCCCCGCCTCGGTAGACCACGGTATCAATGAAGTTCTTGGCCTTGTACTTGTCTTCGGCGCTGACCACGGTGAACAGCATCTCGCGGCCAGGCCGAACCAGGGCATACTCGCCAGCCCGCCGTACGACCATCACGATGACGAACAGGGCGAAGACAGGCGACAAGGCCAGGCACATGAACCCGGCAGCCATGGCCAGCGGCACTGCCACCAGCAACACCCGCACCCCCAGGCGTCGAGCGAGCCGACCGGTGAAAAACAGCTGCGTGAGAATGGCCAGTGCCTGAACGACTGCATCTATTGCGCCGAACACCTGCGTCTGCCGAGTACGGTCGGTGAAGGTTTCACTGACAATGCGAGCCTGTTCGAAATAGAGGAATGTGCTGACACTGGCCAGCAGCACGACGAACAGAGCAATACCGAGCAGGTAAGGCGTGCGTATTACCGCCGTTGCACCGGAAAACGGATTGCCGCCCAGTGCGCGGCCCTCGCAGGGGGGGGCGCGGGTCGGGAGTGGATTATTCGTGCGCCAACGCTGCAACACCCAGGCGGCCAGTACGCTGCCCAGCAGCAACACCGCCGCGAGCGTCAACAAACCGGGGTGTCCAAGGGGCGCCACCAGCAGCGTGCCGAGCAGCGGCCCGCACAATCCGCCCAAGCTCGCCCCTGCTGCCAGTACGCCGAACAGGCGCTTGCCTTGCTCGGTGCTGAACAGGTCGGCAAGTACGCTCCAGGCCAACGAGATACTCAGCAGATTGAATACCGACAACCAGATATAGAACGCCCGCGCCACCCAAGGCCCGTCGGGATGGCGTGCCAATAGCGCGGCAAAGGCGAGCAGGTTGCAGATGAAGAAGCCATAGGTCCAGGGCAATATGTGCCGGCGCCGTACACGGGAGGCCATCCAACCAAACACAGGCAGGCAAACCAACGTGGCGATGAAGGTACCGGTGAACAGCCATTGCAGGTTTTCGACGCCACCGGCAACGCCCATGGTTTCTCGCACGGGCCGGAGCATGAAATACCCCGTGAACAGCATGAAGAACAGTAGGCTGCCTGCCAGAACCGCTGGCGCTTCCCCAGGCCGCATGTCCAGCATCTGCTGCAGGCGCTGCCGCCGCGTCACCATGGTGTCAGGCGAACTGTTCGATCAGCGCTTGCTGCTGCGCCTGGGTAAGCATCGGACCCTGCCCTGCCTTGAGTTGGTCCAACTGACGATCCAGTCGGCCAGTGGCCGGTATCACGGCAGTGACTGCCGGGTGGCTGAGTGCGAACTTCAGGAACAACTGGGCCCAGCTACCGATGCCCTGTTCCTGTGCCCATTCTGGAAGGGCGCGATCCTTGACCGCCGCGAACAGACGACCGTCATCGAAGGCGCGGTTGATCAGCACTGCCACGCCCTTGTCACGGCACAAGGGAAGAAGCTCACGCGCAGCGCCAGGGGCATTGACTGCGTAATTGATCTGGATGAAGTCCAGAGCCTGGCTGCGCACGATCGCGGCCACCTGGTCGTGTCCCGAGTCCAGATAGTGGGTGATGCCCACATAGCGCGTCTTGCCCTGTTGCTTGAGTTCACGTGCATAGGGCAACTGCTGTTGCCAGTCACGCAAATTGTGCACTTGTAGCAGGTCCACCTTGTCCGTGCGCAGGCTGCGCAGCGTGCCGGCCCACTGGGCTTGGGCATCTGCGCGGCTGTTGGCGGCGATCTTGGTGGCAATGAAGCACTGGCTGTGCCACCCGCCTTCGGCGAGCAGTTGACCCAGGATGCTGTCGGCGCCGCCATAGTTGGGAGAGGTGTCGATGACCCGACCGCCACCTTTGAAGAAAGCTTCAAGCACCTGATACAGCTGCCGGTAGTCCGCTGAGCCGGCCTCGACTTCGAAGCTGCCTGACGTGCCGGCGCCGATCACCGGCAGTAGCTCACCCGTTGACGGAATCGGCCGCGACAGCAGGCTCGCCGGTGCAGCTGCGCTCAGCCAGGGGCTGGTGGCCAGCAGACCGATCGCAGCGCCCGCACGTAGGACATCCCGACGTCCATACATAGGAAATCTCCGTAACAGAGCGGAAATATCCAATGCTAGTTCGTGGGAGCCGTCTTGCGATCATCTTGTGTATCTGGATGTTTAAGCCTCGGGCTGCAACAGCAGGCGCAAGTCCAGCGAACCCTGCGCCATCGGCGGGCACCAGTAGTAGCCCCCGGTCAGCGGGCGTGTGAACTGATACAGGGCATCGATCACACCGTCCTCCAGCCCGCTCATGCGGCGCAGCTGAACCTCGAACGAGGTGAAAGACGTACCCAGCGCTACGAACGCCAGCCCTGCACCGCGGGTATCAGCCCAGGAAACCGAGCGACGCACCATGAAAGCCTCGGGTGCATAGCTTTCCTGGGCAGTACGCTTCACATGGGCGGACTCAGGCGCATCATCCAGTTCCTCGTTATCGCTCAGGCGCCGGCCGATGATGTTGTCCTGCACCTGCTGTGGCAGCGATTTGAAGTAGTGCATGTCGTGCTTCCACAGCTGGAACGCGGCGAAGCTCGACCCCTGCAAGCCAGGCGCGCCCTCACCCAGGATGGCGGCTTCGATGGCGTCGTCGCCGCTGGGGTTTTCCGTGCCGTCTTCGTAGCCCGTCAGATCCCGGCCGCCTCGGTGGAGGAAGCCATCAACGTGATCAACCAGCGCAAAGGCTGGGCTCAATAGGCGCTCCAGCGCCTGGGCCTGCAGATACAGGTCCCCGCGTTCGTCACCCCGCAACCACAGCCACAGCGCGTGCTGGGTACTGGGGTTCTCGACCGCGGCGTCCAGCAGCGGGAACGGGGTCAGGCCTTCGATCTGGGCGTTCAGGGCTTTTGCCAAAGGGGCACCCACACCCAGTGTCACGCGCAGGCCGTCGACATGGCCCAGCAAGGCGTCGAGGGCCGCAGGCACGGCCTCGGTTGACTCGATGGAAAAGAACAGGTGACGCGCGTGCACCGGCACGGGCGTGGCAAGCAGACCTTGCTGATACGGCATGAAGGGCGAGTCCTGGGCTGAAAAGCGCGCATGCTACTGCGCAGGTCCAGACAGTGCAATGCATGCCGGCCAGGCAGGATGGTGGAGGCAACCCGATCAGCAAAGGCGTCTGTGCGCTTGAGACCTCAGAGACCAGAGCCCCTGTTGCGCCGCAGCTCGCGCACCAGCCGCTTCAAGGGTGGGGCGTAGAAAAAACCGAACGACACGCTACCCTTGCGCCCTTTGACGGCGTGGTGCAGCCGATGCGCGCGGTGCAGGCGCGTCAGGTAGCGCCCCACCGGGCGCACCGTGTGAGGCCAGTGACGGTGAAAAAAGCCATCATGCGCAATCACGTACAGCGCGCCGTAAGCCGCCACCCCGCCTCCGACCCACTGCAATGGCGCATGCCCGGCTTTGCCGGCCGCCACCAGTGCCAGCGAAATCACCGCCAATGCCAGCAGGTACACGTCGTTGGTTTCGAGCACGCCCAGGTGGGGTTCGTGGTGCGAGCGATGCAGCCACCAGCCCCAGCCATGCATGATGTACTTGTGCGCCAAGGTGCCGACACCCTCCATGGCCACCAGTGTGCCAAGCAGGACGAGGATATTGAACAGCATGGATCAGCCCGCAACGGTTCAGAGAAGGCAAAAGGTTAACCATTGACCGTGGATTTTTCCATCGTACCGGCAGGCTTGTCAGGCATTTACCGATGAAGCCATTGTCATGTTTTTACCCTTGACCTGATCGAGGGTCGGGCTTATCGTCCGCGCCGCACTTTTGCATTCACCCATAGGAGCCCTGCATTGGACACTAGCCCCAGTCGCTTGCGACAGGCCCACGCGGCGCGCTAGGCCGGCAGTCTCCCACGCTGCCTGGCCGAGTTGCCGAGGCAGCCGATGCACAGCATCGCCCCCTCCTTCCCCCCTGTGGTCCTTTCGCATCTCTGGTTTTTACCACCGCGCTTTCTTGAGTGATGGCGTTAGAGCGGGCCTGTGCCCGTGGAAGAGGTTCGTAATGGATTGGAAAGTATTTCTGCTGCGTGTCAGCACCGCCCTGCTGCTGGGGGCTTTGATCGGCGCCGAACGCCAACTGCGTCAGCGCTTGACTGGCCTGCGCACCAACGGCCTGGTCAGCACGGGTGCCTGTCTGTTTGTACTGATGACCCAGGCGGTTCCGGGCATGGCGCCTACCGACGCCTCCCGGGTGGCGGCCTATGTGGTGTCGGGTATCGGTTTTCTGGGCGGCGGCGTCATCATGCGTGACGGCTTCAATGTGCGGGGGCTGAACACCGCGGCAACGCTGTGGTGCACCGCTGCCATCGGCGTGCTGTGCAGCCTGGGGCTGCTGCTCGAAGCAGCTCTGGGCGCCGTTGTCGTGCTGTGCGCCAACATCTTGCTACGGGATATCGCCCAACGCCTGGACCGCCAGGAGGTGGTGCCCGCCACGGAGGTGGAACAGCAGTTCGAGGTGCGTATCGTCTGCCGAGCCCAGGATGAGATTCAGGTACGCAGCTTGATGCTGCATAGCCTCGGCGAGCCTGAACTGCGCCTGCAGTCCTTGCACAGCGAGGACTTGCCAGACCCGGCCCGCCTGGAAGTGCGTGCCCAGTTGCTGGGTACCTCACAGGCGCCCGCCCAGTTGGAGCGGCTGGTCAGCCGGGTCAGCCTGGAGAAGGGCGTCAGTTCGGTACGTTGGCAACTTCAGGCATGAAGTCGACGCCCGCCAGGGCTAGGCGGGCTGCCTGCATCCCAATGCGGTTCTCAAGGGTCAGCGACCGCGTAGCGGTCCCGGCCCTGGCGCTTGGCTTCATACAGTGCCGCATCTGCGGCTTCGAGCAGTTGCTGTGGACTCTGTTCACTGCGCGTGGGTTCTGCCACCGCAATACCCGCACTGAAAGAGACGATCCCCAGTGGACTGCCCGCATGCACCAGCATCTCCTTGCGCAGAGCTTGCTGCAGCGTCTCGACAAACGCCTTCGCTCCGCGTACATCCGTGTCGGGTAACAGCAAGGTAAATTCCTCGCCCCCGTAGCGTACGGCCAGATCTGCCGGACGCTGGGCGGCTTGGCGCAGCAGTTCGCCGAAGCGTTGCAAGCACTGATCGCCTGCCGCATGTCCGTAACGGTCGTTGTAGGCCTTGAAATGATCCAGATCGAGCATCACCACGCACACCGGATACACCTGGCGCCGAGCCCTGCGCAGCTCGGGCTCGAACACCGCGTCCAGCCTGCGACGATTACCCAACCCGGTCAGGCTGTCGGTCAAGGCAAGGGTCTTGAGGGTCTGGTGGGCCTGGTGCAAGGCGCGCTCGATCACGATGCGTTCGCGCACCTGGCGCAGGACCACCCAACCGAACAACGCAAGGACCATGACCAGCACCAGTAACACCACCAGCGATTTGATCGCATCCTGGCGCCAGGGGGCGATGATTGACTCGCGTGACAGGCCCGCTTCGACCACCAGTGGGTAGCTGGCCAAGGCTCGGTAAGCGTACAGGCGCGGTGTACCATCGACGACGGCCACCGCTTCTACCAACCCTTGGGCTGCATAGGGCAGGTGATGCTTGAAAATATCGCTGTTGGCCAGGTTACGCTCAAGCAGCGGCTCTACGAATGGGCGCCGCACCAGGATCGTACCGTCGCGCTTGGCCAGCACCAGCGCACCACGTTCGTCGATCTTGAATTCGCCGTAGTAACGCACGAACCAGTCGACCTTGATGGTCCCAAGCAGTACGCCCGCAAAACGCCCATCCGGGTAATTCAGGCGCCGAGAAATGGGTACGATCAGATCGCCCGTCGAGCGGCTGCGTACCACTGCACCGATGCGAATGGCGCTATCGGGGTGGTCGCGGTGGTAGATGAAGTAATCACGGTCGCCATTGTTAGCGGCCGGCGGCGTTGCCGAGCGGTCAGTGACGAGCCAGCGACCATGGCTGTCGTAAATGAACAGGCCGTGGAGTTGAGGAATGATGCGCACCTGTTGGCTGAGCAATCCATGCATGCGCTTGCGATCCAAGTGCTCGAACCCATCGCCTTGCACACGCTCCACCAGCGCCGCACTGATGGAGTCGACCTGGCGAATGGCATCCTCGGCATGCTGAGCGGTGGCCTGGGCCAGATTGGTCACCATGTTCGCGGCATTGTGGAACGCATCCCGGTAATCACGCCAGATTCGCCAGCCCTCAACGGCTGCGAACGTGGTCATGACCACCAGCATGAACGCCAGCACCAGGCGAAACAGGGCCACCGCTCGTCCCTGGCCCGCCAGCGCAAGGGCTTTTTCTTCATCGGTCTGCCTGGCGCTTCGCATGCACATCCCCTGCACGTTCTTCGTCAACGCTGTTGACCACTGCCACACCCTGTTGATGCAAAAAAGATGAAACCTTTGGCCCGCACGCGCCCTCAACAGTACGCGACACTGATGTCGCGCCATCGTTTAAGGAGTGAAACATGAGCAATCTCTTCATCAAGCGCGTCGGCCTTTCCATGGTGCTGGGCATGGCCTCGGTTCACGCCTTTGCTGCCAGCTCGGACGACTTCGTAGACGCGGCTACCGAAGCCGGCATCGCAGAAATCGTGACCGGCAACCTGGCTCTGGAAAAAAGCCAGAACGCCGAGATCAAGACCTTTGCCCAGCACATGGTCACCGACCATACCAAGGCCAACCAGGAGCTGGCAGAAATTGCCAAGAAGCTGGACATCTCAGTGCCCGATGATGCGGCCATCACCGACAAGGTGAAAAAAGTGATTCTGGAATGGCGTGACGAGTCCTTCGACAAGTCTTACGTGAACAATCAGGTCGATGCTCACGAGAAGACCGTCGAACTGTTCAAGAAAGAAGCCGCTTCTTCTGACAAGGCCGAGCTCAAGGCATTCGCTGCCAAGACCCTGCCAACCCTTGAGAAACACCTGCAAGAAGCCAAGGCACTGCAAACCCAGCATGGCAAGTGAGGCGCGCATGAGTAACGACGCACTGAAAAGCGAAATCCTGACCCGACTCAACCATGCTCACCCCCATGGTCTGGGCAAGGAACTGCTGGACAACTACCGCGGTGAAAAAGCCGTGGCCGGCATGCTCAAATCGCTGCAGGACGATGGCCTGATCCACGACGGTAGCGTAAGTGTGGATGCTGAACATGAGATGACGCTCAACTACCCTATCAAGCTCTCTGCCAAGGGTGTCGAGGCGGCCAAGCAGGCTGAAGTGGAAAAACAGGCTCAAGCCTGACGTCCGCTGGTCAGTACGGGTGAAATCCACCCTGACCTTGATGCTTGATGAAAAAGGCCCTGATCGTATCGATCAGGGCCTTTTGCTTGGTGCGTGTCTTTCAGGTGTCTTTCTCTACATCCCTGGGTGGTTTGGCTGGGCCTTGGGGGTCTACCTGAGGATCATCGAGGTCGGGAGAATCAGGGTCAAAGCCAAGATCATCCGGTTTATCGGCTTCGTCGGTCGAGTGAGGTCCGTGCTGCGTGCCGTGGGTTGTGCCTCGTTCGCTCATGCGGTCTTCTCCAAATGGCTGTCTAGGGAAGAAAGCCGCTGCGCCAGAAAGTTTTATTTATCTTCGCCACCCCTTAGCTGATCCTGACACAGGCGCAACAACGCCTGGTTCTCTGTCAGCTCCCGCTCCAGCGTCTCAAGCTTCAGCGCCTGATCCCGGCACAAGACCTTGCTGTCCTCCAGCGCTTTGGCCTGTATAGCTAATTGGCGGCGCAGCTCGTCGCTGCTCCCCTGGGCCTGTGCCAGCATCGTGCGCAAGCCCTGGATCTGGGCGTCGCGCTGCTCAAGCAGCTGTTCCTGAGCGCGCCGTTCGCTGCTCGCCTGGCGATTCTCCCCTAGCAGACGCTCGTTATCTCGGTGCAGGCGAGTGAGCTCGTCTTGCTTGACGATCATGGCCTGCTGCAGCTGCCGTACTTCGACCTGCATCTGCTGCAATTGAGCCTCGTGACGACGCTGCTCGTGCTCGCGCTGCTCGCGACTAGCCGTGCGGTAGTGCTCAAGCGCATCGCGGGCGTGTCGGTGCTTGTCTTCCAGGGATTTGACCTGCTCATCCTTATCCGCCAGGCGTACTCGCAGTTCCCCCAGGGACTGGTTGAGGCTGGCGCTGCGCAGCTGCTCAGCCTGTAGCGTGCTTAGCGTGCTGTTGAGTTTCTCTGACTCCTCACGCAAGGCCGCTGCATCGATTTCGTGCTGTTGTTCAGCCGCTGCAAGCGCCTGCTGAGTTGCCGCCAAGGCCGCTTCGAGCGCCTCGCGCTGCTCGGTGAAGGCGCTTTCAGCCCGCTCGATCATCAAGTCCGCTTCGTCTTGCAGTTGCGTCGCCAACTGACCTACCAGGCGGCTCAACACCTCACTGATCGGCGCGCCGCCTTCGGAGGGCATTGGCTGCTGTCCGTTGAGCTCCTTGAGGTAGCGGTGAATGGTGGTTTTCGAGCCTGTATTGCCCAGCTCGATGCGGATGGCATCGATGCTGGGGTTCTCCCCTCTTGCAATCAGGGCCTGCCTGGCCTGTTGCACAACCACCTTGTTGATACCGCCACGTGCCATGCATGCTCCTACGATTTCGTAATGTTGTACGTACTATGTAATTACGTACCAATTTTGCTTGTTTGGAATTGCTAAAACAAGTCCAATCTCACATGGAATAATCACGGCTTATCGAATGTTAGGCCGATTTCGGGCCGGTTCTGCTCGCCAGAAGCCCGTCTTGCCGTGTACAGGGTGCTTGCTCGGCCTACGGCGCCTTGTGCGAGCAGGCACTCGGAGCCAACATAAGCGCTTCCTTAAAATGCACAGTGGCCCCGCATGTCGCTCGAGAACTACCAGGCAATCGCCGAAAGCATTGCCCTGTTGCTGTATCCCCATGCCGAAGTCGTCGTCCATGACCTGCGTACCCAGACGGTGGTGCATATCGCCAACAACATCTCCAAGCGCAGCCTGGGAGATGACTCGGCCATTGCCGAGGACCTGGACGATCTGCTCGGCGGCGCCAAGTTGGGCCCATACGAGAAGTTGAACTGGAACGGTCAGAAGGTGCGCTCCATCAGTACGGTCTTGCGCGATGAGCAGGGTGATGCTCGGCACCTGATGTGCATCAACCTGGACCTATCGGTGCTCGAAAACGCCCGCCATGCGCTGGAGGCGTTCTTTCAAATGGGTCGCCTGGTCGAGCAGCCTCAGGCGCTGTTTCGCGATGACTGGCAGGAGCGCATCAATACCTTCATGCATGCTTGGCTCAAGGCGCGCCATTTGTCCCTGCAGACAATGCAGATGGGCGACAAGCGCAGCCTGGTGCAGGCGTTGCACGCCGAGGGTGCGTTCGAAGGCCGAAGCGGCGTGGACTATGTGGCCAATGTGCTGAACATGGGGCGTGCTACGGTTTACAAATACCTCAAGGCGCTCAAGGGATGACGATTTTGAGCGCCAGGACTGACCCAGGCTGAAAGAAGTGTTTGCACGAGCATGGACAAAAAGTCTACCGTAGACACTAATTCCATACGGAGCCTTAAGCGCCATGTCCGACCTTGCACCGCCAACCGTCTGCGAACCCGACCTCGACGCTCTGTTCGAAGCGATCAAGCACGCTCATGCCGCCTTGCGGCCAGCCGTAAGCACAACCCCGCTGACGCGCAGCCAGCACCTGTCAGCAACCACCGGCGTGGACGTATGGCTCAAGTGCGAACACCTGCAACCTACCGGTTCATTCAAGTTTCGCGGGGCCAGCAATAAAGTCAGGCTTTTGCCTGTGAGTGCACGTGAGCATGGCGTCATCGCCGCCTCGTCTGGCAACCATGGCCAGGCACTGGCCCTGGCCGGCAAAACCGCCGGGGTTCCGGTGACCCTTTACACCACCACTACGGCGTCAACCTATAAGGTCGAAGCCATGCGTAACCTCGGCGCTGAAGTGATCTGCCTGCCGACCGATCCCTTGAGCGCGGAGCTGGAAGCGGCCAGGCAAGCCCAGGCCCAGGGCGTGCCCTTCGTATCGCCCTACAACGATCTGCAGGTGATCGCCGGCCAGGGCACCATCGGTATGGAACTGTTCGAGCAGGCGCCAGACCTGGACGCCGTATTCGTCGCGGTGGGGGGTGGCGGCATGATCGCCGGCATTGGCGCTGCCCTGCGTACCCTGGCACCGGGTGTCGACATCATCGGCTGCTGGCCCGAGAACGACCCGGCCCTTGAGCAGTCGCTCAAGGCCGGCAGGATCATCGACGTACCTGCCAGTCCCACGCTGTCCGACGGCACGGCAGGCGGCGTCGAGCCAGGCGCCATCACCCTGCCCCTGTGCCAGGCCTTGCTCACCGATACTGTATTGGTCAGCGAAGCGCAAATACGCGCCGCCATGCGCGACATCGCCAGCAGCGAGCGTTGGATCATCGAAGGCGCGGCAGCTGTCGCAGTGGCCGCCATGAAAAAATGCGCGGACCGGTACCAAGGCAAACGCGTAGCTGTGGTGCTGTGTGGGCGGAACATCGCCCTGGATACCTTCCTTGAGGCCGTCAAATGAAGCTGATCACGAAGCCTCAGATCCTCGCGAGCCTCGACACCGAGCGCGCGCTCAGCGCCATCGAAGAGGGCTTTATCGCCTATTCCGCTGGCAACGCTCAGGTACCGCCTGTGCAGGCGTTTACCTTCGCCGAGACCAACGGGGATTGCTGCATCAAGTCTGCCTACAAAGTGGGCAGCCCCACATTTACCGTCAAGGTGTCCACCGGCTTTTATGACAACCCGTCAAACGGTTTGCCCAGCAACGACGGGCTGATGATGGTGTTCTCGGCCCACACCGGCCAGCCGCTGGCCCTGCTCCAGGACCAAGGCTGGCTCACGGCGATGCGCACGGCACTGGCGGGACGGATCGCGGCCCGGCTGCTCGCGCCCTCACAGGTCAAGGCCATCGGCATCCTGGGCACAGGCATGCAGGCCAGCATGCAATTGGAGCAGTTGCGCAGCGTCACCGACTGCCGCCAGGTGATCGTCTGGGGGCGTCACGCCGAAGGACTAGGCGCTTACGTGACGATGGCGCGGGATCTTGGTTTTACCGTGCGCAGTACACACGACGCCGCGGAACTGGCGGGCCTTGCCAACCTCATCGTCAGTGCCACACCTTCGCGCGAGCCGCTGTTGCAGGCGCACTGGATACAACCGGGCACTCACATCACCGCTGTCGGTGCGGACGGCCCTGGCAAGCAAGAGCTGGACCCTGGGCTGGTCGCCAGGGCCGATCGCTTGGTCGTCGACTCGATCACCCAGTGCGCCCAATATGGCGAAGTGTCCCATGCGCTCGGCAAAGGCCTGGTGACCGCAAGCCAACTGGTCGAACTTGGCGCGCTGCTGGCAAGCCGAGCCCGTGGCCGGGATTCCGACGACCAGATCACGTTGGCTGACCTGACCGGCGTCGCCGTTCAGGATGCGCAGATCGCCGATTGTGTGCTGGCGGCCATCGGCACCTGAAAGCGTCGGATTCAGAACTCGCGTTGTACCTGCGCAGGCCGGCGCCGCATCAGTACCTTTCCGTTGCGCACCGACACCAGCGCGTGGCCCTGGCTGCGCACCATCTCGTAGTCGTCCGGGGCCGAGAGCAGCAGCAGGTTCGCAGGGCGACCGGTCTCGATGCCATAGCGCTCTCCCAGGTTCAAGGTGCGGGCACTGTTGTCGGTGATCAGGTCCAGGCAGCGCTGCAGGTCCTGATAGCCCAGCATGTGGCAAATGTGCAGGCCCGCCTCGAGCACGCGCAGGATATTGCCGTTGCCCAGGGGGTACCACGGATCGACGATCGAGTCCTGGCCGAAGCACACGTTCATGCCAGCACGGTCGAGTTCGGCGACACGGGTGACCCCACGGCGCTTCGGATAGGTATCAAAGCGCCCTTGCAGATGAATGCTCTCGGTAGGGCATGACACGAAGTTGATGCCGGACAGCTTCAACAGCCGAAACAGCTTCGAGCAGTAGGCATTGTCGTACGAACCCATGGCCACCGTGTGGCTGGCGGTCATCCTCGCCCCCATCTGCCGGACCCGAGCGTGTTCGGCCAGTACTTCCAGGAACCGTGACTGCGGATCGTCCGTCTCGTCGCAGTGCACGTCCACCAGGCAGCCGGTGCGTTCTGCCAAATCCATCAGGAACTGGATCGACGCCACACCCTGTTCACGGGTGTTCTCGAAATGGGGAATGCCGCCCACCACATCGGCGCCGATGGCCACCGCCTCGGTCATCAATGCGCGGCCATCGGGGTACGATTCGATACCCTCCTGGGGAAAGGCAACGATCTGCAAGTCGACCAGATCACGCACTTCATCGCGCACCTCGACCATGGCCTTGAGTGCCACCAGGCCCGGCTCGGTTACATCCACATGGGTGCGCACATGCTGGATGCCATGATCGACCAGCATGTCGAGGGTGGTCTTGGCCCGGGTCTTGATGTCCTTATGGGTGGTGCTCTGCTTGCGCTGGGCCCAGCGCTCGATCCCCTCGAACAGCGTGCCGCTCATGTTCCACTCAGGCTGCCCGGCCGTCAGGGTCGCGTCGAGGTGGATGTGCGGCTCGACGAACGGGGGGACCACCAGGTTCTGGGCGGCATCCAGGTCGGCGCCGGCCACGGGCAGCACACCCTCGTTCTGCGCAGTGATCGCGCCAATGCGCTGACCGGCCAGTTCGATGCGGTACAGGCCAGGCTTGCCACGCAGCCGAGCGTTGATGATGTTCATGCTGTCCTTCCTCGTCCTGGATCGTCTTCGAGCGCTGCGGGCCAGTTGCGGCGGTCATCCGCGTGCCCCCTTTTCCACTACAGCTTGCCAGCCAACGGCACACGGGGATAGTGGCGATCCAGGCATGCGGCTGCCTAGTCACGCCATGTCCAGACCCATCTGCCAGAAATCGGCCTCCAGCCCCGAGGCCTGGGCAAAGATCGCGGCCAGTTCGGCAAACCGCTGATCCGTCATGCTGCGCGCCGCCAACGAATCCAGGTGCGTGCGTGCAGCTGCTGCGACGGCCTGGTAGCCGGCACCGGCGTATTCGCCGATCCACTCGCGATAGGGATGCGCGTCCAGATTGCCGATGCGTGCGGCCAGGGACTGCCCGATCTCGGCGTAGCCGATCACGCAGGGCGCCAGCGCCACGTGCAACTCCAGCAAGTCGCCAGCGGCACCGCAGTCCAGTACATACCGGGTGTACGCCACGGTGGCCGGGTGCTCGGGGGCCGCCTCGATGTCAGCCTGGCTCAGCCCCCAGCGTGCGCATAGACGCACGTGCAGGTCGGTTTCGTCGAGGATCGCCGCCAGCCCCGCCTGTGCGGCACGGATATCGGCCGGTCGCCTGCTCTTGTACGCCGCCAACGCCCAGGCGCGGGCAAACTGAATGAGGAAGAGATAGTCCTGCACCAGGTAGGACCGAAACGCGGCTTCGCTCAACGTGCCATCGCCCATCTGCTGCACGAAGGCATGGTCGACGTAACCGCGCCACTGCGGTGCAGCGGCCTGCTTGAGCCGATCGAAGATGTCCATGTTCATTGCGCCTCCGGGTAGATGGCGTCGAAGAAGGCCAGCTCCAACGCGACGGTGCGCTGGTGAAAGTCCTGCGCCACCGCGGCATGCAGAGGGCCGACGCGGTCAAGTTCGGCGTGCAGGAACGCCACGAACGCCTGGAAATCCGGATTGTCGTGCAAGGTGATCCATTCAGCGTGGATGAAACGCGACGGCAGGGGTTTGGGCGCCCGCAGCGCCCAGTCCAGGTAAAGGCCTTCGGCGACGCTCAGCACTGCCAGCGCGGCGGCGTACGAGCGGGTGGCAGCCGCTTCGCGCATGATGGCTTTGAACGCCGCTGTGGGCACCGTGTCCATCGGCTCATCACGCTGCGCCGGGCTGACACCCAGCGCCTGGAACGCCCGCAGGAAGTAAGTGTTCTCCTCGCTGCTGATCATGCCCGCGAATCGCCCCAGGCGCAGGCGCGCCTCGAAGGTGTCGGCCGTGGCGATGGCGGCGCCCAGCAACATCAGGAAGCTGTCCAGGAAGCGATGATCCTGGACCAGGTAGTCGACCATGATGGGGTCAGGCAGGCTGCCGTCACACAGTTGGGTCACGAAACGATGGCCGGTGGCGGCGGCCCATGTGGTCTCGCTCTGGCGGCGCAGGGTCTGGGTGAAACCTTCGGTCATGGCGCTGTCCTTGGTGAAGGTGACAGCGAGACCTGGGCAATGGTCATGAATCGGGTCTCGCCTTGAGACCGGCGGGAAGGCAGGCGGTATAGCACCCCATCCCTTCGCCGGCATTATCCGGATCAGGTTCGAAGGGTCACCGCGCTGCACCTGGCTCAGCGGTTTCTCAGCCCGTTACCGGGCTCCCCTTGGTAGCGGCAAGGTATACCCGACTTGACCCGCCGCTGTCATCTTTGGTTCAGCCATCACTACAGGCTATTTGCCACCAGTCATGGCGCTGTCATGTTGCTGTCGTAATGTCCGGGCCTCACACAAGGCCGGGAAACATGCAATTGATACGACGTTCACTTTCGTCGGCGACCCTGCTCAGGCTGCTGATCCTGCTGCTGTGCGCTGCTACGCTGGCCTTTGTGTGGGGGGTGCATGTTGCTCAGAAAGCCACCGCTCGCCAGGATGCTCTGACCAACCGTGGCAACGAACATCAACGGCTGGCCAACGTGCTCGCCGAAAACGTCAGCCAATGGCTCGACCGTGCGCACGCCGCTGCCGAAGGCACAGCGTGTGCGACCTCCTCCCCGGTGCTCATGCCCGTGCCTGAGCAGCCCGAGGCATGCGATACGTTGGTTGCAGTGCAGCTTCTTGCCGCCCACCCCTTGGCGCAATTGCTGCAACAGGTGGATCTGGGCGATTCTACCCGCGTGAGTGTGTTGCAGGCCGACGGTACGGAACGCCTGCGCCTCGGTAATCGCGGCTTGTTGCCGATCACAGCTGCCTTGCAGCCGGCACTGCCAACCGATGGCACCGCTGCGGGCGTGCTGACCCAGTACCTGGAAGGTGATCCTTACCAGAGCGTCTTCAGGCATCGGCCCGAGCACGGTTTTACCCTCGTCATCAGCCAGCGCGAGAACGAGATCACCGGGCCCATCGACGCGGCCTGTGCCCGGCAGTTCTGGCTGACCCTGGGCATGACACTGATGATCCTGGCCAGCTTGGCCTGGACCCTGCGCCTGCTGCGCAAGCGCCAGGAAGCCTTCACGGCGCTGGAACACGCCCAGCAGATCAACCAGCAACTGATCGGGCGCCTGGAAGATGCACACCGGCGCAGCAGTCATGCCGCCGCTACCGATCATCTCAGCGGCCTGCACAACCGCCGTCAGTTTGTCGAAGTGGCAGGTGCCGCGCTCATTCATCAGCGTGGCAGGCGGCAACTGATGGCCATCCTCTTCATCGACATGGACCGTTTCAAGTCCATCAATGATTCGCTGGGCCATAAAGTGGGTGACCTGTTGCTGCAGGCTGTGGCCGGCCGTATCCAGCGCTTGCTGGAACCAGGCGATGAAGCCTCGCGCTTCGGCGGCGATGAGTTCGTCGTACTGCTCGCAGGCGAGCGCAGCGAGGAGCAGATCGATGCCTGGGTACGCGAACTGGCCCGCAGGCTTTCTGCCACGTATGCCCTGGAAGGACAAGAGGTCAACACCAGTCCCAGTATCGGGGTCAGCATCTGCCCGCGCGATGGCCAGGACATCGACAGCCTGGTACGCAGCGCCGATGCGGCCATGTATTCGGCCAAGCAGGCCGGCCGCGCGCAGTACCGCTATTTCGACCCCTCCCTGAACGTGGCCGACATCCAGGCATTTTCCCTGGAGCAGGCGTTTGGCGCTGCACTGGCAGGCAGGCAATTCGTCTTGCACTACCAGCCGCAGATCGGCCTCGATGACCACAAGGTCGCAGGCTTCGAAGCGCTTGTGCGTTGGCAGCATCCCGAGTTCGGCCTGCTCTACCCCGACCGTTTCATCGCCCTGGCCGAACGCAGCGGCTTCATCGTCGAGTTGGGCTGGGAAGTCCTTCGCCTGGCCTGCGAGGCCTTGTCGGCCTGGCACTGGGAAAGCCGCCAGGTGCGCCTGGCCGTCAACGTGTCTGCCTTGCAGTTGCGTCAGCCTGACTTCACCGTGCGCCTGCTCGATCAACTGAGCGAGCACGGCATTGCTCCCGAGCATCTGGAGCTTGAGATCACCGAAACCACCATCCTCGACCCTGAGGGCCCGGCGATCGCGCATCTACACCGGCTGCGCCAGGCAGGCATCGGGATCAGCCTGGACGACTTTGGCCGAGGCTATGCAGGCTTCGCCCATCTGCATGCACTGCCTCTGAGCAAACTGAAGATTGATCGATCCTTGATCGCCTCGCTGTCCAACAGTCCGGACGACAGCCCCATCGTGGCCTCCACCATCATCCTGGCCAAACGCCTGGGCCTGGTGGTGGTGGCCGAAGGCGTGGAGACCCGCGAGCAGGTCGTGTGCCTGCGCCTGGCGGGGTGCGACGTTGCTCAGGGCTATCACTTCAGCCGGCCCCTGTCCGCCGCGCAGCTGCGTGACTACGCGCCGTTCAAGCATCAGGCGCAGCCCCTGGCCGCGTTGCACTGAAGCGAAGAAGAGCGTGCAAACCCTGGCAAACCCTTGGTACCAACAGGTCCCAAGGTTTAAGGTGGCACCACTGCATCCACCCGCCGACGCCCGCACCATGACCGATATCGAGCGCTACCTGCGCGCCGCCACGCGTGACAACACCCGCCGCAGCTACCAGGCGGCGGTGGATCATTTCGAGACGCAATGGGGTGGTTTTCTGCCGGCCACTGCCGAAAGCATCGCCCGGTACCTGGCCGACCACGCCCAGCAGCATGCGGTCAGTACCCTGCGCCAGCGCCTGGCGGCCCTCAGCCAGTGGCACATCAGCCAAGGCTTCCCCGACCCCACCAAAGCACCGGTGGTGCGCCAGGTCCTGCGCGGCATCCGCACGCTGCATCCCACCCCGCCCAAGCAGGCAGCGCCATTGCTGCTGCAACATGTGCAAACGGCCGTGACCTGCTTCGAGGAAGAAGCCCGCCAGGCCCAGGCGAACCACGACATGGCGGGGCTGCGGCGCGCCCGGCGCGACACGGCGCTGCTGCTGTTGGGGTTCTGGCGTGGCTTTCGCGGCGATGAACTGGCGCGCTTGCGGGTCGAGCACATACAGGCCGAAGCGGGCGTGGGCATCACGCTGTTTGTGCCGCGCAGCAAAGGCGACCGCGAGGCACTTGGCGTGCAGCACCGCACCCCGGCCCTGAAGGCCCTGTGCCCGGTAACGGCGTACCTGCAATGGCTGCAGGTGGCCGGCATCGCCCACGGCCCGGTGTTCCGCAAGCTCGACCGCTGGGGCAATCTCGGTGACCAGCCGCTCAACAGCAACAGCCTGGTGGGCCTGCTGCGGCGCATGTTGACCCGCGCCCAGGTGCCAGCTGCGCTGTATACCGGTCACTCACTGCGTCGCGGCTTCGCCACCTGGGCCAGCGCCAATGGCTGGGAGCTCAAGTCGCTCATGAGCTACGTAGGCTGGAAGGACGCCAAGTCGGCGCTGCGCTACATCGATTCGACGCAGCGTTTCGGCGACCTGGCCCTGTTGCCCAGCACACCCCTGCCGGTGCTTGCACCCTGAGCTGCGCGCTTCATCTGCTCAGACGCGCTTGACCCAGGCCCAGAGCCGACCGATGTCACAGGCGCGGGCTTGCAGCAGGCGGGCGGTGTCGTGGCAGGCCTGTTCCAACGTCATGGGGCCGTCCACCAGCGCAAAGGCGGCATCTACCCCATGGGCGTACAGCTGCTGATAGCCCTCGCCGAGCATGCCCGCCAGCACGACCACCGGCACGCCATGACGCTTGGCGACCCGGGCCACCCCCATCGGCGTCTTGCCGCGCAGGGTCTGGGCATCAAAACGGCCCTCCCCGGTCACCACCAGGTCCGCGTCCCTGACATGGGCTTGCAGGCCGGCCAGTTCGGCCACCACTTCCACGCCGGCCCGGAACTGGGCACCCATGAAGGCCCTGGCCGCAAAGCCCATGCCCCCGGCGGCGCCGCAGCCTGGGTAATCACGCACATCCTGGCCCAGCAAGCGGGCGCAATGGTCGGCGAAGTGACCGAGCGCCTGGTCGAGGGCCTGAACCTGTTGCGGGCTGGCCCCCTTCTGCGGACCGAAGATGGCCGATGCGCCCTGGGGGCCGCACAGCGGGTTGTCCACATCAGCCGCCACTTCGAAATTTACGTGTGCCAGGCGCGGGTCCAGCCCGCTGGCATCGATCCGTGCCAGGCCGGCCAGGGCCAGGCCACCCTCGGCCAGTGGCTGATCGTCTGCATCCAGCAGTCGCAGGCCCAAGGCGCGCAGCATGCCACTGCCCGCATCATTGGTGGCACTGCCGCCGATCGCCAGCACCACGCGCTGCGCGCCAGCGTCCAGCGCCGCGGCGACCAGCTCACCGGTGCCCCAGGTGCAACTGCGGCAGGCGTCGCGCTGCCCGGTGGGCACCTGTTGCAGGCCGCTGGCCTGCGCCATTTCGATGATTGCGGTGCGGCTCTGGGGCAGCCAGCCCCAGCCCGCCTCAACAGGCGCGCCCAACGGGCCGCGCACGGTGAGCCGGCGCAGCTCGCCGTCGCTGGCGGCAAGAATGGCCTGCATCGTGCCTTCGCCACCGTCGGCCATGGGGCACTCGATCAACTGGGCGTCGGGCAGTGCTTCGGCCAGGCCAGCGGCGATGGCGCGCGCCACGTCTGCCGCCTCGAGGCTGTCCTTGAACGAGTCAGGCGCGATGACGATCTTCATGATGATTCTCCTGTCCGGGTAGCGGCATGCTGACAGCTGGCCCGCGAAGCGGCGTCGGTCAAATGCACAAACCGCCCGACGGATTGTTTGGGCAGATGCCAGCGCCAGGCGACAATGCCCAGCCGGCTATGGCTACCGGATGGGCAGCAACTGCAGCCCCAGGTACAAACTGAGCATGCCCTCCAGGCGCATCGGATCCACCTCGCCCAGCTCGGCGATGCGTTCAAGCCTGTAACGCAGGCTGTTGCGGTGAATACCCAGCGCCTCGGCACACGCCTGGCTCTGACCATCATGGGCACACCAGGCGCGCAGCGTAGCCAGCAATTGCCCACTGCTGTCGCGGGCCTGGATGCGCAGCAACGGCTCGAGCAGTTCGTCCAGCGCCTCATCGTTGCGATGGCGCCAGAGCAAGGCTGGCAGGCGATAGCGCTGCAAGCTCAGCAGCCGTTCCTGGGGCACCACCTCACGCCCATAGGCGAGCAGGTCGCGCACACGCCGGTAGCCGCGGCGCAGCTGCTCAAGACCCTGCGCGGCGGTACCCATGGCCGAGCGCTCCACTGCCCAACCGTGCCGCTCGATGCGCTCGACCAGCCGTGATGCCTCCAGCGCCACGCCTGCCGGGCGACACCACAGCAGCGAGTGGCGCGCTGGGCTCACGCACCAACTGTCGGGGTAGCGGCTCATCAGCCAGCCTGCCAGCGCTTCGGCGTCGGGCCCGCTGGCCAGCTCGAACAGGCAGGGAATGCGTGGTAGCTGCGGTTTCAGGCCAAGTTGGCGTGCCTCGTCCAGCAGCCGTGAGGCGTCGCCGGTCCCGCCCAGCAGCAAGGCCAGCAAATCGTCGCAGCGCTGCTTGCGCCACTGCTGGTCGGCCTGCAGGTGACGCTGGGCCAGCAGCATTTCGGCGGTCATGCGCACCAGCTCGGCATACACCCGAACCTGCTGCGGATCACCCGTCAGCCCCAGAACGCCCATCAGGCGGTCGTCGAGCATCAGCGGCAGGTTCACCCCAGGCTGCACGCCCTTCAGGCAGCGTGCCGCCTCCTGGTCGAGCTCCACGATACGGCCATTGGCGAGCACCAGCTGGGCGCCTTCGTGCCGTGTGTTGATGCGCTCCGGCTCGCCGCTGCCCAGGATCAGGCCCTGGCTGTCCATGACGTTGACGTTGCAGGGCAGAATGGCCATGGCGCGGTCTACGATATCCTGTGCCAGGTCGTGGTCGAGTTCGAACATTCAACGGTCCTTGGGGGCGTGCGGTTGGGCTCGGGCACAGCAGCAAGGCCCATGGCCTGTGCAAAAGCACAAAGACAGCCACGCCGCCGTCCCCGAGACTCGTTCAGGCGAGCGCCGGAACAGGCGACGCGGTGACAACCATAACAACAGAGAACCCGATCATGGCACACAGCCCCGCCCCTGACCAAGGCACGGACACCACCCGCAATGCGCTATACCGGCGCATCACCTTGCGGCTGATTCCGTTCATTTTCATCTGCTACCTGTTCAACTACCTCGACCGCGTCAACGTCGGCTTCGCCAAGCTGCAGATGCTCGACGCGCTCAAGTTCAGCGAAACCGTCTACGGCCTCGGTGCCGGCATCTTCTTCATCGGCTACGTCCTGTGCGGCCTTCCGAGCAACCTAGCGCTCAACCGCTTCGGCCCACGGCGCTGGATCGCCTTGATGATGATTGCCTGGGGCAGCTTGTCCACCTGTCTGCTATTCGTGACGACCCCCACCGAGTTCTATGCCCTGCGCCTGCTCACAGGTGCCGCCGAGGCAGGCTTCTTCCCAGGCGTGGTGCTGTACCTCTCGCGCTGGTTCCCCGGTGCGCGCCGTGGCCGCATCATGGCCTTGTTCATGTCCGCGATTCCGGTCTCGGGCCTGTTGGGCAGCCCGTTCTCCGGCTGGATCCTCGAGCATTTTGCAGCCGGGCAACATGGCCTTGCCGGCTGGCAATGGATGTTCCTGATTCAAGGGCTGCCGACCGTTGCGCTCGGCGTGCTGGCGGTGTTCCTGCTCAGCGATGGCTACCAGAAAGCGGCCTGGCTGAGCGATGATGAACGCCGGCTGATCGCCGCCGACCTGCAGGCCGATGCCGACAGCAAGCCGCCCACCACAGGCGACAGCGTTCTGGCCGTGCTGGCCAACCCGCTGATCTGGACCTTCGGCTTCATCTACTTCTGCATCCAGAGCGGTGTATACGCCATCAACTTCTGGCTGCCTTCGATCATCAAGAACATGGGCTTCGACAACCCCCTGCTCATTGGCTGGTTGAGCGCCATTCCCTACTTGCTGGCCGGGGTTTTCATGATCCTGTGCGGGCGCTCGGCGGACCTTCGCAACGAGCGCCGCTGGCACCTGGTAGTGCCAATGCTGATGGGCGCCGTGGGCCTGCTGATGGCGGTGAATTTCGCGGCTACCCCGGCGATCGCCATCCTTGGCCTGTCCATCGCCACCATGGGCGCCCTCACCGGCCTGCCGATGTTCTGGCCGATGCCCACGGCCTTGCTCAGCGCGGGTGCGGCCGTGGCGGGCCTGGCCCTGATCAACTCGGTCGGCCAAATGGCGGGCTTTCTCAGCCCTTATCTGGTCGGGTTCATCAAGGACCAGACCGGCTCGACCGACGCTGCCCTCTACGCCCTGGCGGCGCTGATCGTGGTGGGTAGCCTGGTGGCCCTGCGCGCCACCCGTACCCTTACGCCCGCACCCGCCACAGCCGACTGACGGTCGCGCCAACGGCGCTTGCTCGCACGGGTCATGCGGTCCCGTGCGAGCAAGGTTGACCACCCCTTGTTCCCTGTACGGCGCTCCAGTCGTCAGCTCGACGCAGCCCGACCGGGCAAATAGGCGTCGAACACTTCCAGAGGCCAACCCTTTGGAGAATTCACCATGACCGAACACGCCGTGGCCCGCCTGGCCGACCTCGATGAACACACCCCCCTGCGCGTGGAAGCCGGTAGCGAAGAGCTGATCATCGTCCGTCAGGGCGATCAGGTTCGTGCTTTTCAGGGCAACTGCCCTCATGCAGGCGCGCCGCTGGATGAGGGCCGCGTCTGCGGCGGCTTGCTGATTTGCCCATGGCACAAGGCCGCGTTCGCCGTGGACGAGGGAGCCGTGTGCGAGCCCCCTGCCCTGACCGACCTGCGCCGCTACAAGGCCTGGGTCAAGGATGACCAGGTGTGGGTGGACGACCGCCCTTTGCCCAAGGCGCGCCCGCCCCGGCACAGCGATGCGCGGTGTTTCGTGGTGCTGGGGGCCGGTGCGGCGGGCAGTGCCGCCGTGGCCACGTTGCTCCGCCATGGCTTCAACGGCCGCCTGGTGTGGATCGACCAGGAGCGCCAGCCGGCCTACGACCGCACGGCCCTGAGCAAATTCGTGCTCGCAGGCCAGATGGCCCCGGATGAGGTGCCGATGCTGCTGGAGCCTGATGACCTGCGCATGGGACAACTGGAGCGTCGGCACGCCAAGGTCCGCTCGCTCAATGCCCAGAAACGCCAGCTCCTGCTGGCCGACGGCCAACGCATTGACTATGACGCCTGTCTGCTCGCCACGGGCGCCAAGGCCCAGCGCCCGGATATCCCGGGGCGTGACCTGCCTGGTGTCTTCACGCTGCGCGCGCGCGCGGACGCGGCGCAACTGCTCGATGCCGTGGAACCGGGCAAGCCGGTCGTGATCGTGGGCGACAGTTTCATCGGCCTGGAAGCGGCCTCGGCGTTGAGCGAATACGGTGCCCAGGTCCATGTAATCGGACGGCACGATGTTCCGCTGGTCAAGCAGCTGGGCGAGCGCATCGGCCGGGCGATTCGGGCCTTGCACGAGCGCAAGGGCGTCACCTTCCATGGCCCGGCCGAGGTGACGGCGATCGAAGGCGTAGATCAGGTCGAAGCGGTTGTGCTTGGCAGCGGCGAGCGCGTGGGCTGCCAGGTGGTGCTGCTGGGAACGGGGGTAGCCCCGGCCACGGCTTTTCTCAATGGGGTGTCGCTGGCCGACGACCATGGCGTGCCGGTCAACGGTGAAATGCAGGTGGCCGAAGGCCTGTGGGCGGCGGGTGACATGGCCACCTTCCCACTCGCCGGCCAATCGGTGCGCATCGAACACTGGCGGCTGGCGCAGCAACACGGCGTCATCGCCGCGGCAAACATGCTGGGCCAGCAGCGCCGCTACGCCGACGTGCCGTTTTTCTGGACCTATCACCATGGGCAGCGGTTCGAAGTGCTCGGCCACGCTCGGCAGTGGGACGCCATCACCTTCGTCGGCGCCCCGGAAAGCGGGGATTTCATTGCGCTGCAATGCCTGGCGGATCAGGTACAGGCCGTGGTTGCCAAGGGTTATGCCTCAGCCATGATGCAGCTGTCGCAACGCATGAAGCGGCCGCTGACCACCGCCGAGGCACTTGAACTGATCCACTGAGGGCCCTGGCCGTGCGTCTGGGCTGGTAGCGCGCCATCAGCTAGGGTTATCTTCACCCCTGATAACAATAACTGTGGAGCGCCCATGCCCGCTCATAACCCTGCCTCGGAACTGGCGGCCTTCGTCGACAGTCACTTCGGCCACCGCGGCCTGGTCCCGGAAACGGTGATCGCCGAATCCTGGTACCGCAGTGTCACCCAGCACCGCCTGGACCCGAGTGTGCACCCGACGGACAACATGCTCAGTGCCGCCGAAATCCGCCAGCTGCAAGCCCAGCACCAGGCCTACCTCACCCTCGCCAGCCAGGGCGTGAGTGGCTTGGCCCGGCGGGTGGCGGATGCAGGTTTTGCCGTTTTGCTCAGCGATGCGGCGGGGGTCACGCTCGATGCCCGCCTGCCTGCCGACGCCGGGCACTTCACCGGGTCCGGGCTGGTGGTGGGGGCGCGCTGGGACGAGTCCATCGCCGGCACCAACGGCATCGGCACCGCGCTGGCCTCACAACAGGCGCTGACCATTCACCGTCAGGAACATTTCCTGGCCAGCAATGCCCGGCTCAGTTGCTCGGTCTCGCCGATTTTCGACAGCCATAACCACCTGCTGGGTTGCCTGAACGCGACCTGCTTGTACAACGATGGGCCCAAGCAGGCCCAGCACCTGACCTTGCAATTGGTGACGCTGTACGCGCGGCTGATCGAAAACGCGCACTTTCGCCAGCGTTACCGCGACTGCCTGACCCTCGCGGTCAAGCCCTGCGACGGCGATGCGGACCTGGCAGCCGAGCAACTGCTGGCCCTCGACGAGGGTGGGCGTATTGTCGGGGCCAACCGGGCCGCGTTCAGTAGCAACCCCCATGCCCTGCTCGGCCTGCGTATCGAGCAGGTGTTGAGTGCCGACATCGACCAGTTGCTGGCCCTGACTCAGGGCGGTGCTCGGGGCACGCAGCTGTACGATGCGAGCCAGGTCACGGGCCTTGAGGTTGGGCTGCGCGTGCCGCGCGCTTATCGCCCTTGTGCCTCGGCTGCACCGGCGGCCTCTGCCAGCGCGCATCCGACACTCGACCAGCTGGCCGGCGGCGACCCGCAGCTGCAGCACGCCGTCGCGCGCCTGCGCAAGGTGCTGGACAAGGACATCGCGCTGCTGCTCAGCGGTGAAACCGGCACTGGCAAGGAAGCGTTCGCTCGCGCCCTGCACCAGGCAAGCGCCCGAAGCGCCCGGCCTTTCGTGGCGCTCAATTGCGCCGCCATCCCCGAAGCGCTGATCGAAAGCGAATTGTTCGGCTACCGGCCCGGCAGCTTCACCGGGGCGGACCGCAAGGGCATGAAAGGCAAGCTGGAACAGGCCAACGGCGGCACGCTGTTTCTCGATGAAATAGGCGACATGCCGGCCGATCTGCAAACCCGTCTGCTAAGGGTGCTGGCCGAGCGGGAGCTGGTGGCGCTGGGGGCGGCCACGCCGGTGAGGCTGGATATTCAGGTGATATCGGCGACGCACCAGGACCTGACTGCCAGAATCGCCACCCATCAATTCCGCGAGGACCTCTACTACCGGCTCTGTGGCATGCGCATCACCCTGCCGGCGCTGCGCGAGCGCAGTGACCGGGCGCACGTGATCGAGGGTCTGCTGGCACGTCTGGCACCAGGGCTGAACCTGTCAGCACCTGCACACGCCGCCCTGCTGGCCTACTCCTGGCCGGGTAACATTCGCCAACTGCTCAATGCCCTGCGCCAGGGCGCGGCCCTGGCAGAAGGCGGGTGCATCGAACTGGCCGACCTGCCCGCCGAGTTGCAGCTTGGGCAGGTCGAACCGAGCAGGACAATCTGCGCAACGCCGCAGCTTGGGCAGCAGGTCGAGGAGGCTGAGGCCGACCACCTGCTAACGCTGTTGCGCCGTACCCAGTGGAACATGAGTGCCGCCGCCCAGGCCGCTGGCATCTCGCGTTCCACGTTGTACCGCAAGATCAGGCGCCACGGCATCGTGCAACCCAATCGCCAGGGCCACTGAGCCCAGTGCCCTGCCGTGACGGCGGGGCACTGGCAACTGCCGGGCTTCAACCCTGGATGTAGACCACCTGCGTGCGCGTGTACTCATAGAGCCCATGCTTACCGTCCGCCCCGCCTATGCCCGACTTGCGGGCCCCGGCGTGGAAGCCTTGCATGGCCTCGAAGTTTTCGCGGTTGATGTAGGTCTCGCCAAAGTCGATTTCCCGGCACGCCTTGAGCGCGGCGTTCAGATCGCGGGTATAGAGCGATGAGGTCAGCCCGTACTCGCTGTCGTTGGCCAGGGCAATGGCTTCGTCCAGGTCCTCCACCACCTGGATCGGTAATACCGGCCCGAAGATTTCCTTGCGCATGATCTCCATGTCGCCCGCGCAGCCTGCCAGCACGGTGGGCTGATAATGAAAACCGCTGCCAAGGTCGGCCACCTGCCCGCCCGTGACCACCTGCGCGCCCTGGGCCTGGGCGGTGCGCACCATCTGCGCCACCTTGTCGAGGCCAGCCTGGTTGATCAGCGGCCCCATGTGCAGGTCCTCCTGCGTCGATGGGTCCCCATAGCGCGTGGCGGCCATCGCCTGGGCCACCTGATCGATGAACCGATCGGCTACCTGGCGCGCCACGTACACGCGCTCTGCGCAGTTGCACACCTGTCCGGTGTTGATCACCCGCGAGGCGACGATCGCGTTCACTGCCAGGTCCAGGTCGGCATCGGCCAACACGATGGCAGGCGCCTTGCCGCCCAGCTCCAAGTTCAGCTTGGTGATGTTCGGCGCCGCCGCTGCCATGATCCGTGCACCGGTCGCCACGCTGCCGGTGAAACTCACCATATCCACGCCGGGGTGACTGGACAGGCCGTGGCCCACGGCGGCGCCTGTGCCGCCGACCACGTTGAACACCCCGGGTGGCAGGCCGGTTTCGGCCACCAGCCGGGCGAAGGCGTAGCAGTTGATCGGGGTTTCCTCACTGGGCTTGACCACGATGGTGTTGCCGGTGATGAGCGCCGGCGCCATCTTGCGGGCGATCAGGAAGAACGGGAAGTTCCACGGCAGAATGCCTGCCACCACGCCCACCGGTTTGCGCATGAGAAACACATGCTCGGCCTGACGGTCGCTGGTCAACACCTCACCTTCCAGGCGCCGCGCCCACTCGGCCATGTAGTCCAGATAATCGGCCGTGAAGCCGACTTCCACCTGGGCCAGAGCCGGGACCTTGCCGCCTTCCAGGGTAATGGTCCGGGCCAGCTGGTCGGCATTGGCCCGTATCCGGCTCGCAATAGCACGCAGGTAGCCCGCGCGTTCCTGCGCAGGCCGGGCTGCCCAGGCCTTCTGAGCCCGGCGTGCCGCGCTCACGGCCTGGTCGACCTGCGCCTGCGAAGACTCAGGCACGCGACCTAGCAACTGGCCGTTGGCCGGGTTATGGACCTCAAGCAAGGCTTCACCGGGTTCGAACCGGTTGTCGATGAAGTTCTGGTAGACCGAATCGTTCATGGGCATTTCACTCCTGTGGTGCATTGTCAGCCAGCGATGAAGGGCTTGCCGGGCGAGCGCTGAACCGCTTCCAGACCTCGCCTTCTTCCTGCAAGTCGTGGGCACGCTTGATCAGGTACTGATGGACCTGCTCGACCTGCTCGGGGTTGAGGTTGTCGGCGAACGAGGGCATGCCATCGGGCACCCTGCCGCCGTAGAGAATCCCGAGGAACATCTGGTGCTTGTCGGCGCTCAGCTTGCGCAGGTCCGGCAGGACCCCGCCGCTGACCGCATGAATGCCGTGGCACTGGGAGCAGTTGCCGTCGTACAGCGCAGCGCCTGCGGCGACCGTCTCGGCGTTGGCCGTCAATGGCGGCGGCTTGGGCGCATCGGCAGGCGGGGCCGGCTCGCGCAGCTTGGCCGTGCCGCCCAGCTTGTAGGTCAGCACCTGTGCGTAGGGCTGCACGCCTGCACGCAACGAGAGTGCCCCAGCGAACGTGGAAAACGCGCCGCCCCAGCCCGCCATGAAGGTGACGTATTGTTCGCCGTCGACGGCATAGGTGATCGGTGCGGCCATCACGCCGCTGGCCGCAGGCGCTTCCCACAGCTTCTTGCCGGTTTCGGCGGCATAGGCAATGACCCGGCCGTCGGCGCTGCCTTCGAATACCAGGTTGCCGGCCGTGCTCAAGGTGCCGCCATTGAAGATGGTGATGTACGGCACTTCCCAGGCAGGCGCCTGCTTGACCGGGTCCCAGGCGATCAGTTTGCCTGACCAGGTCTTGGCCATGTCCAGTAGCCCTTCGGCGCCTTCGGGCATCATGCCGGTACGCAGCCCCAGCTGATAGACGCTTTTGAACGGGTTGCGCTTGGGCGCTTCGGGCACGTGCTCGTAGTAGGCGGACATGATGTGGGCCGGGATGTACACCAGCCCTGTCTGCGGGTTGTACGACATCGGGTGCCAGTCGTGCGCCCCCCAGAACGCCGGGGTCACCAACTTGCGCTTGCCGTCCTTCCAGTAGGCCGCCGCCTCGTCATCGACGATGGGCCGGCCGGTCTTCATGTCGATGCCCTTGGCCCAGTTCACCGGCACGATGTTCTTGGCCGACAGCAACTCGCCGGTTTCCCGGTCCAGCACATAGAAAAAGCCATTCTTGGGCGCCTGCATCAGCACCTTGCGCGGCTTGCCGTCGATGGGCAGCTCGGCCAGGATCATGTGCTGGGTGGCCGTGAAGTCCCAGGCATCGCCGGGCGTGGTCTGGTAGTGCCAGGCGTACTCGCCGGTATCGGCATTCACCGCCACGATCGAGGACAGGAACAGGTTGTCGCCCTTGGCCTGGCTGCGCCATTTGGGGTCCCACATCGCGCCGTTGCCCACGCCGATGTACAGCAGGTTCAACTGCGGGTCATAGGCGAAGGAATCCCAGGCTGTCCCGCCGCCGCCCCACTCGACGTAGGCATCCCCGTGCCAGGTCTTGCTGGCGATCTGCATGGCCTTGTCCTCAGGCGGTAGCTTCGGGTCGCCCGGTACGGTGTAGAACCGCCATGCCTGGCGCCCGGTTTCGGCGTCGTAGGCGGTCACATAGCCACGCACGCCGAATTCGGCGCCGCCATTGCCAATCACCACCTTGCCGTTGACCACCCGCGGCGCACCGGTGATGGTGTAGCTGCGCGTGGTATCGGCGCGGGTGTCGACCGACCACACCCGCTTGCCGGTCTTGGCGTCGATGGCCTCCAGGCGACCGTCGAGCACACCGACGTAGACCTTGCCCTGCCACACGGCCACGCCCCGGTTGACCGCATCGCAGCAGGCCTCGCCCGCACGGTTGCGGTCGGACTGCGGGTCGTACTTCCACAGCAGCTGGCCGTTGCGCGCATCCAGCGCGTACACCACCGAGAACGGCCCCGTGGTGTACATCACCCCATCGACCACGATGGGAGTCGCCTCCACACCGCGGTCCAGGTCGAGCTTGTAGCTCCACGCCAGCCCTAGCTGGCTGACGTTGCTCTGGTCGATGGTCTTGAGGGGGCTGAAGCGTTGCTCGTCGTACGTGCGGCCATGGCTCATCCAGTTGCCGGGCTCTTTGTCCGCATCGATGATGCGTTGCCCATCGACACCGGCGGCAAAGGCCAGGGGTGTCCAACTGAGGGCCATGGCCAGGCAGCCGAGTGCAAGGCGTTGGGGGCCTGATCGATTCATGCGCTGTTCTCCGTTCTTGTTATGGCGACGCTGCGACGAGCGTCATTCCAGGCAAGAGCAACGGCTGTGCCAAACCGCCGACTGACGGCCGGAGATACCGCGGTAGAGCCTTTGGCCGTCAGTGAGCAGGGGCCGGATACGGGCGAATGCTCGGCACAGTTGCGTCAACCTTGGGTCAAAGGTGGAACAGGTGTGTCACAGCTGAACAATGCCCGCAGCTTTGATCAGCAAAAGGTGCAGCGGGTAGAACCCATAGCCCCAGCGACCCACTGCCGGCACGCGACGCCATCGGCTGTGCAACAGGCCGTTGCCGACCGGGATGGCCACGGCGGCAACCGTCAGCGTGACCCAGGTGAAGGGGGCGCTTAGGTGCGTCATCAACCAGCTGTTGGTCAAGTTGCCGGCAACCGCCGACAGGCACGGCACAAGCCACATCCGGCTCCCGTAGCGGTGGGCAAGCACGCAGGCGGCGGGTAGCAGCACCCCTGGCAGGCCGTACATCAGGTACGGGCTGCCAGCCCAACCTGCGCCCAGCGCGACCAGCCCCAGCAGCCGCGTTGCCACCTGGGTATGCTGCACGCCCCAGGCCAGCAGCAGGCCCAACAACAGCGTCGGCATGATGCTGAACGTGGTCGAGCCGCTGTCCAGCCAGCGGTAAGCGGGTTCGGACAGCACCGTGAACAGCAGCATCAGCCCCAGGTACCGCCCGTGGTGGCGATCGAGCAGCGTGTCAGGCCCGCGCCGTACCACGTTCATGGCCATGGCCAGGCAAAAGAGCGGAAACGCCAGTCGGCCAACCACGAACAGGCCGTGGGCCTGCGGCCAGAGAAAGCGCAGGTGGTCAGCGACCATCGCCAGCATCGCGACCCACTTCACCAGGTCCAGCCCGCCTGAGCGCATGGGGGGCTACTCCACCTGGCCTTGCCCTGGCGTTGCAATGCGTGCGGTCCAGGCGGCCAAGGGCAGCGGGGGTTGCTGGAAGACGATGCGGCGCCAGATCAACCCCAGTGCCTGTCCGTCGAACAGATCGCGCGGGCCGCTGGCGGTGTGCACGGCCGGCTGCTGCGTCTGCCAGCGGCCCTGCTCGCCCTGCCGGGCCATGTCGAAGCGGAACGTGTAGTTGCCTGGCGTACCCATGCGCAGGTCGGTCACCACCAGCCGGTCGCCGACCTGGTCGTAGCGCAGCCAGTCGTCGGTGAACCAGCGCAGCCGCTGGTGCAGCGGATCGTTTGCCAGCACCTGGGCCAATGACAGGTTGCGGTTCAGGCGCAGCATCTCTGGCGACTGGCGGTCCAACAGGCTACTGACCCCTTCGTAATAGACGCCGTCCGGCGCTTTGGCCAAGACCCGCCAGACCAGGCTGTTGAACGCCATGGGCACTGCCCGAACCTCGCTCACAGTCACGCCCTTGGCATCGAGCGCGGCCTGGAAACGGTGTTCTGCCAGGGTACGGCTGGCAAGGCCCAAGCCCAGGTACGCGGTGCTCAAAGCCAGCGCCACGGCCATGAACCGTAGTGCGCGGGCATGGGTGCCACCCACGGCGGCGTAGGCCACCGCCACCAGCAACGGCATGGTATACACAGGATCGATGATGAACACGGCCGCCCAGCTTTGCGGGGTCACGTGCAAGGGCCAGAGCAGCTGGGTGCCGTACACGGTGAACGCGTCGAGCACAGGGTGGGTCACCAACACCAGCCAGAAAGTCAGGAATAAGCGGGACAGCGTATAGCCTTTGTCCGGCCAGGCCCTGTTCACCAGCCATGCCAGAAGCGCTGCCAGCGCGGTCAGCACGAACACTGAGTGGGAAAAGCCACGGTGGTAGGTCATCTGCGAGACCGGGTCGGCATAGCGGATGATCACGTCCAGGTCCGGCAGTGTGGCCAGCGCAGCGCCGTAGACCAGGGCCCGACGGCCCTGAATGCGCCCCAACAATGTACCTTGCAACGCGGCGCCGAGAACGGCTTGGGTTATCGAGTCCAAAACAAAGCCTTCGTCAGGAGGGTGTCGGGCCACGCTACCTGCTTGCGGGGCGCTTGCGCAATCGGCGCACCGTGCGCACGCTCGCGCTGGAAACAGCTTGCAAAGAAGCTGACCCGCCGGCGGGTAATATTTCTTACATATGACCTGCAGCATTTGATAGAACTACGCCACGCTTCTTTTACGTTCCCGCGCCTTGACCACTTTCGAGACCCCCAAACTCCGTATGTCTACCCGGTTGTTCTCCGCCCTACGCCGCCGTTGGTTCAGCTGGCTGTGCGCTGCCACCTTGGTGCTCGCCCTGCCCGCCGGGTGCTCGGTCTTGCAGCACAAGGAACGCGAGCTGGTGTTTCGCATCGAGCCCGGCCAGGCCAGCTGGTTCCATGGCCTGCCCGGCGGTGTTCAGGAGCTGGACCTGCGCCCGCGTACCTTCGCCGAGAACCAGAGCCTGCATGCCTGGTGGTGGCCCGCAAAACGCGCCGATGCACCGGCCATTCTTTACCTGCATGGTGTGCGCTGGAACCTCACTGGCCAGCTGTTTCGCATCGAACAGCTGCACGCCATGGGCTATTCGGTACTGGCAGTGGACTATCGCGGCTTTGGTCGCAGCCGAGGGGACTTGCCCTCGGAAGCCACCGTGTACGAGGACGCTCGCGTGGCTTGGGAGCGTTTCGCCCAACTGCAACCTGATGCGAGCAAACGCCTGATCTATGGACACTCCCTGGGTGGGGCCGTGGCGGTCGACCTGGCGCGCACGCTTACCCGTGAAGCTCGAGACACGCGCACCAGCGCCCCGGCGCGTGGGCTGATTCTGGAGTCCACGTTCACCTCGTTGGGCGATGTGGCAGGCGTGGTCGCCAATACATCGCTGCCGGTGCGCTGGCTGCTGTCACAGAAATTCGACTCGCTGGGCAAAATCGGCGACATCGACCTGCCGGTGCTGCTGGTCCATGGCCTGGACGACCGCTACGTGCCCTCGCGTTTCAGCCAACAGCTGTTCGAGGCCGCGCGCGAGCCCAAGACGCTGTTACTGGTGCCGGGTGCGACGCACAACAACAGCATGAGCCTGGCCGGGCAGCGTTACCGCAAGGCCATCCAGGCCCTGCTCCAGGCACAGCAGGTCACTGTACCGGCAGGAAATTCATCAGCAGCAGGCTTTGCGCATAATTGAGGCCGATACGGCGGTAGCGCTCGTCGAGCAGCTCGGCCAGCAGGTCGAGGCGGGCCACCACCTTGCCGAATTCCACGGCAAAACTCAGGTTGCTGCCCTCCTCCGAAATTTCATTGGAGAACAGCAACAACACACCGTTGGCGTCCTGCCGCTGGCTCAGCATCCAGGTGGCTTTTTCGATGTTGCGCGCGGCGTTGTTGATGAACAACGGGTCGAGGGTGTCGGTCATGTAGAACGCGGTGCGCCCGCCGTGGGCGGTGATCAGCATACTGCCGATGGCGTAGATGAACGCACCCACTCGATCACCGCGAAACTCCGGGCTCAAGGCATAACTCAAGGCAGCCAGGTCGCGTCGATTACCCAGTTGCGCCAGGGGTTGGCGCTGCTCAATGGCCAGGCGGATCTGGCGCTCGGCCGTGGCCGCGTCCAGGTAGCCTGAACGTTGCAACTGGTTGGGATTGCGCAGGTACAGCTTGTTCATCAGCAGGTAGAGGCTTTGCAGGTTGTCGCGCATCGACAAGGTGGCCAGGCGGTCCACACTGGTCTGGAACAGCTCGCTGGGTTTGCCTTCGCCCAGCTGGTTAACGATGTCGCGCCCCTGCTGCTGGGTGCAGGCGCACAGGCTGGCCAGGGAGCCTGCCAACAGCAGGCGAACTATCGTGGAGCAACTGCACACTACCATCGGCACCGCTTCGTTTTCGGCGGCCACCGCGGGGATCGCGGCGGCCTGGGCCTAGCATAGAGCCCCGAAAGCCAAAAAAGTGCGGCAAGCGCCAGTCCGCGCAGTGACCTGAATTACATCGCGCCGCGCAGCAGCTCCACGACCTTGGCATGCAAGGCCGGGTCACCACAGGCCACCACGCAACCGCCCTGCTGCGCGCTGCTGCCATCCCAGGCGGTGATCACCCCGCCTGCGCCCTCGATGATGGGCATGAGCGCCTGCACGTCATAGGGCTGCAAGCTGGCTTCGACGATGACATCCACAAAGCCCGACGCCAGCATGCAATAGGCGTAGCAATCGCCACCGTAGCGCATCAGCCGCGCCTGGCTGGCCAGGTGCTCGAACGCAGCCTTGCGCGCAGGCGTATCGAACATGTCAGGGGTGGTGCACATCAGCGTGGCCGCTGCCAGTTCCTTGCAGGCGCGGGTCTTGAGCGCTCGCGTGCCCGACCAGGCACCTTCGGGCGTGCCGATGAACCGTTCGCCGGTAAAGGGCTGGTTCATCACCCCCACAACTGGCCGGGTACCGTCGTTGAGCGCGATCAGCGTGCCCCACAACGGCAGGCCGGTGATGAAGGCACGGGTGCCGTCGATCGGGTCGAGCACCCAGGTCAACGGGCTGCTGCCCACGGCCACGCCCGCCTCTTCACCGAGAATGCCATGGTCTGGATAGCGCGCCTGGATCCGCTCGCGCATCGCGTCCTCGGCCGCCTTGTCGGCGACGGTGACCGGGTCGTACAAGCGACCGCCTTTGTCCTCGACCTCCAGGCTTGCACGAAAGTAAGGCGTGATGGCAGCGCTCGCAGCATCGGCCAACTGCTCGGCAAACTCACGGAACTCGGCAATCTGTTCGGCGCTCAGGGGCATGGAAATGGGGCCTTGTGCTAGTCAGGGAGGCGGCATGATAGCAAACCCGCTGATCGGCATGGCGTCTGCAAAACGATATCAATATGGCATCATCGATTCTTGATTTAGCCAGCACTCGCTCGTTGTACTAGCATACCTGTCACGCACCGATGCCGGCCCAGGATGAGGGCCTGCACTACAGCCGGGTTTCTGCCCTGGCCTCAAGGACGATTCGATGAGCATCAATTCCATTTATCCGCAGATCGGCAAGATCATTGCCAGCACCGGCAGCCGCCAGTTCCCCCGCCTGTTGCATGACCTGATTCAGGCTCACCTGTGCATCGACGCCACGCAGATCCGCCAGCTGCCACGCTCGCCGAGCGAAACCACCGTGCTCGACGAAACCGTGTTCTCGTGCGATCAAGCCACTGCCACCGCCTCGGGCGACCCTTCGCGCCTGCACCGTATCCGCACCAGCGACGCGCGGGTCGAGATCCGCGTCCTGCGCGCCGACACCACCTACGGCTTCTCCGCCCTGGAGCGCAACAGGCTCGAGGCCATTACACCCCTGGTGCTGCCGATGCTGGAGAAACACCTGCGTGCCCTGCAACCCACCGCGCAGCGCAATAGCCACGAAAGCCTGGAGCAGCGGTTCATCGAGCGCCTGGCCCAGACCGGCCTTAAGCTGTCCGAACGCGAGCGCCAGGTCTGCGCACCCAGGCGTCGAGAAGGTTCAGGGCGGCATCGGCCGGGTGGGCGTCAGCCTGCAGGTCGTCCCGCATCAACTTCACGGGCAGTTGGGTGGCGAAACGCTGCCGTGCCAAGCCACCGTCCTGCAACCCAGGCGGTGCGCAAGGCATCGTGCAGGCTAGCCAGATGATCCAGTGCCTGCGACAGCCTGGTCCTGTCCACCTGCCCCTCCAGCGCGACATAGGCGCCAATGTTGTACAGCGGGGACGAGCCTTGGCTGAGTTGCTCCAGCCAGATATCCCGCTGGGCAACGGTCAGGTCGAGGCGCCCGACGGTAGCAATCCGCGTAACCTGCGGCGGGCCCATCAATGCCACCTGGTGTCCTGCAGCGGCAGCAAGCGCTGGGTGATCAGTGCCTACCGGTTGCCCAGCGAGCGACGCTTTTCGCTGGCAGAGCTGTCGCAGCTTAAAAGCCTCTCGAGCACCTTGCTGCCGCTCGTGGAACATCACGGGCAATTGCTCGTTCATGACGGCGCCGAAGTGATCGGCCAGGCGCTGGATGACGCGGAGGTCGGTAGACTGCAGCAAGCCTTCGGCAGGCGCCTGCTTCAGGCGTCGGTCAAGCTCTCGGTGCGCGAACAGGAGGTGTGCGTGGGCTTGCTGGGCGGCTGCACTGCCCCTGAGCTGGCCCAGCGGTTGAATGTAAAGAACAGTTCTGTTGAGACCTATCTAAAACGCGCCGCTGCCAAGCTAGGCGTAAGCGGCCGTAATGGCCTGACCAAATGGATGACAGGTGGCTAGCGACCTGCTCATTAGGGTCTGCGCATACAGAGCACAGGTGTAAACCGAAACAGATGCATTTGATAATGATTCGTAGTATTTTTCGCGGCGCGGTTAAACTTCCAACATCAGCGCCCTACTTAGGATCGTACTGTCGATGCGTCGCACGTTCGTCTCGCTTTGTGTACTTCACGCCGTTTCCCCCCTGGCGTTTGCCGACCCGGCCTCCCCGCCCGACACCGCGCAAATCGAACTTCAAGCCTTGAGCATTACCGGCAGTGCCGACGCCGAGCGGGCCGATGGCCCGGTCGAGGGGTACAAGGCCAGTCGCTCGGCCAGCGCCACGCGCACTGACACGGCACTGCACGAGACCCCTCAGTCGGTCAGCGTGGTGCCCAAGGATGTCCTCCAGGATACGGGCGCCACGCGCCTGCAGGACGGGCTCGACTATGCCGGCGGCGTAGGCCGTGCCAACAACTTCGGCGGCCAGGGCCTTACCACCTTCACGGTGCGCGGCTTTACCACTGGCGAGTTCTACCGCAACGGGTTCCCGATCAACCGGGGCTACCCCAACGCGCCCGACGCCAACACGGTCGAGCGGCTGGAAGTCATTCGCGGCCCGGCCAGCAGCCTGTATGGCCGTGGCGATCCGGGGGGCACCTTCAACGTGGTCAGCAAGCAACCCCTGCCAGACCCTAAAGTGACCCTGGGCAGTCAGTTCGACGACCAAGGCATGCACCGCGCCACCCTCGATGCCACCGGGCCGCTGAACGAGGATGGCTCCGTGGCCTACCGGCTCAATGTGCTGGGCGAAGGCGGCGACAGCTTCCGTGACGATGTGCAGGGCGAGCGCTATGACGTGGCGCCAGTACTCAGCTGGCAGGTCAACGACAGCACCAAGGTGGTGTTCGAAGGCGACTTCATGCGCAACAACCACCCCCTTGATCGCGGCCTGACCCGCTACGCCAGCCAACCGCGCAGCGCCTCGCGGGACACCTACATCTGGGAGAAGGGCAGTGACAACCTGCTGCACAACGACAACAACATGGCCCAGGTACGCTTCGAGCATCTGATCAACCAGGACTGGACGCTGGCTGGCGGCTTCCAGTTCCTCGATGGCAGCCTGCAGGGCAACGCCGTGGAAGCCAACAAGGCCCCGGCCGACGGTCGTACCCTGGAGCGCAACTTCAACTGGCGCAAGCTGCAGTGGACCGACCGGGACTGGCAACTGAACCTGACGGGGCACTTCGACACAGGCGCGTTCAGCCACACCTTGCTGACCGGCGTCGAATACGAGAACTACGATTACAACTCCATCATCCAGCGCTCCTCGGCGCGCGATGGCACCTACCCCATCGATATCTATCACCCGGTACTGGGCCAGCCTCGCCCTGCCCTGACGCGCACCACCACCTGGGACAAGGAGAACCTGCAAACCTGGGCGTTCTTCATTCAGGACCAAGTGGCCCTGACCGAACGTCTCAAGGCGCTGGCCGGGGTACGCCTGGAGCGCTTCGAGCACGACTACGACGACAAGATGCCCACCAACCGCGACTTCAGCAAAGGGGAAAATGGCGTCACACCGCGCGTTGGGCTGATCTACGACCTGACCGATACCCTGGCGGTGTACGCCAATACCGCGCGCTCGTTCAAGCCCAACACCGGCACGCCCGCCAGCGGTGGCGGCTTCGATCCGGAAAAGGGCAAGTCTTATGAGCTGGGGTTGAAGTGGGCGTCGCTCGATGGCCAACTGAGCGCGGATGCCGCGGTCTATCACATCGTCAAAGAAAATGTCCTGGCCAACGATCCAAGCGACCCTACCAACACCTTCAAGGTGGCCGCAGGGCAAGTGCGCAGCCGCGGGCTGGATATCAATGTGGCAGGCAACCTGACCCCCGAATGGCGCGTCATCGGTGGCTATTCCTACGTCGACGCCGAAGTCACCAAGGACACCAGCCTGCCCAGCGGTACGCGACTAGCCAATATCCCGCGCAATACCTTCAGCCTGCTGAACACCTACGAGTTTCAGGACGGTTTGGCCAAGGGGCTCGGGTTGGGCGTAGGGGTGAAGTACGTGGATGACCGCGCCGGCCAGACCGCAACCTCCACCTACACCATGGAGCGCTACAGCGTGGTGGACCTGCTGAGCTTCTACAAGGTGAACGAGCACGTACGCCTGAACCTGGACGTGAAGAACCTGTTCAACAAGGGCTATGACGAAGGCTCGTTCAACACCTACGCCTATCCCGGCGCGCCTCGTACGGTGCAGGCCGGGGTGGCCTACACCTTCTGACAGGCACTTGCCTGGCTCGGCGGCAATGCAGCCGCCGAGCCAGGCTGATCATCAGAAGCCTTTGCTGTAGAACAGCGAGTACGACTCGATGCCATCGTTGGGCTGGCGGATGCCGGCGTTGGAGTAATGGATGGCGCGGATGCCGACCTTCTGCTCCGACGGCAGCTTCAAGCCCAGCCCAATGCGGTCTTCGAAGTTGAAGGACGAGCCCATGCGCTGGTCACCGACGCGGGTCTTGGAAAATGCCGCAATACCGATACCCGCTTCGATGTAGGGGGTGTAGGTGAAGCCGCTGAACTCATAGGTGAACACCGGGCTGAAGGACAGCGAGTGGGCACCGCTGGCATCTGCGCCTTCCCAATAGGTGTAGCCCGCGTCCCAGTAGCCGGTCAGGTGACCAACACTGGTCTCGAACCACTGCTTGTCCCAGTCGAAGGACAAGCCTGCACGGTAGGTCATGTCGCCTTGGCTGGTAACACCGACAGCGCCGGAAACCTGAGCAGCCTGGGCCAGGTTCGCCCCGGCGAAGGCCAGCACGGCGGCAGCCAACGAAGCAGCGATACGGGATTTCATCTATGACATCTCCTGATGGTAAGTGCGACAGCTGGAAGTCTGGACCCTGGGTCAGTCGGTTGCATCAGCCTGCTGAGCATCGACCGGACGGCCTGGGGCTTTGACCTCTCGAAATTTTAGGTAACCGAATCTCATGTTTCGGTCACACGATGTAATAATTGCCGGATTATGGTCAGTTGTATAGGAACTTGGAAGTAGATTGCTATCACTTCTCATGATCCTTAGCCGTTTGCTGCTTGGATCAGGCAGGATAACCGTGCTAGACCGGTTTCCCCATCCAAGGCCCTGGCATGGCAGGCCAACGCGTCGACCCGGCAACGGATGCCTAGACTGGGCGCTGTAAGAATCGTTCAAAATTGTTTTGAATCAGGATGATGAGATGCTTTCTTCAAGTAGACTCACGAACGTGGACAAGCTGCGCGAGACTGTCCCACGGCGCCAGACCAGCCAAGTCTTGAGGTAACGGAAGTCTTCAGACATCGGCCAGGCACTGACCGTACTGCACCCTGGCATGTTCTCCAGCATCGTGCGCGGCATCATGGCCAAGCCTGCACCGGCACTGACGCACGCCAGCATGCCATGGTAAGACTCCATTTCGTGGATCTTGCGTGGGACGGCCTGATCGTTGACGAACCAGTTCTCGAAGTGGTGCCGGTACGAGCAGTTGGCGCGAAAGGCGTAGATGTTTTCGCCGTTCACGTCTTGCGCCCGGGTCACGGGCGCGTGGTTGAGGGGCGCGATGATCACCATCTCTTCTTCGAAGACCGGCATGCCCTCCAAGGTCGGGTGCAAGACCGGCCCGTCGATGAACGCGGCCACCAGCCGACCCGACAGAACACCCTCGAGCATGGTGCCGGACGGTCCCGTGGACAGATCCAGGTCCACCTTGGGATAGCGCTGGTTGTAGGCTGCCAGCACGGCCGGGATCCGCACCGCCGCGGTGCTTTCCAGGGAGCCCAGTGCGAACGTGCCCTGCGGATCCTCCCCTGCCACCGTGCTGCGCGCCTCCTGGACCAAGTCGAGGATGCGCCGGGTGTACTCCAGAAAATTCCAGCCGGCCGGGGACAAACGCAACCGGCTTTTTTCGCGAATGAACAGGTCTACGCCCAAGTCCTCTTCCAGTTGCTTGATGCGCGTGGTCAGGTTGGAGGGCACCCGGTGGATATGCTGCGCCGCTGCACTGATGCTGCCTTGCTCGGCGACTGCCTTGAACATCTCAAGTTGTATCAGGTCCACGGCTTTCTCCAAACGTGAATGAGTGGCTCATTATTATTCAGTTTTCATTAAAGCCCTAGTCCACTAGTCTGAGCCCACTGCATACCTACAGCGAGAGTGTCCCGCCATGAATGCGATCAGCAGCCAGACCCACGCCATCTCCCTTGACCCGTATACCGGCGAACAGATCGGCGCCTACCCGTTCGACACCGATGCCGCGCTTGAAGCTGCGCTAACGCGGGCCAAGCACGGCTACGGCCAGTGGAGCCGGCTGTCGGCCGATCAGCGCAGCGAGCACCTCCTGGCGCTGGCCACTGCCCTGGAGACTCAGGCGGAGACGTTTGCCCAGATGATCAGCCGCGAAATCGGCAAACCCATCACCCAGGCACGGGGTGAAGTCAGCAAGTGCGTGGGGCTATGCCGCTGGTACGCCGAGCACGGTCCCGCGATGCTCGCGCCTGAAGCGACCCAGGTCGAAAAAGCCCGCATCGAATACCGCCCGTTGGGCCCGATCCTGGCAGTGATGCCTTGGAACTTTCCCGTCTGGCAGGTGCTGCGTGGCGCGGTACCGGCGATTCTGGCGGGTAACACCTACGTGCTCAAGCATGCCCCCAATGTGATGGGCAGCGCCTACCTGCTGGACAAGCTGTTCAAGGATGCGGGCGTCCCGCAGGGTGTGTTCGAGGTGCTCAACGTGACACCGGACGGTGTGACTCGCGCCATCAACGACCCGCGCATTGCCGCGGTGACCTTGACCGGCAGCGTGCGCGCTGGCATGGCGATCGGTGCCCAGGCCGGTGCTGCGCTGAAGAAGTGCGTACTGGAACTGGGCGGTTCGGACCCTTTTATCGTGCTGGCCGATGCCGATTTGGATGCAGCCGTGCAGGCAGCAGTGATCGGGCGATACCAGAACACCGGGCAAGTGTGCGCGGCCGCCAAGCGCTTTATCGTCGAGCAGAGCATCGCCGAGGCCTTCACACGCAAGTTCGTTGAAGCAACGCAGGCCTTGAAGGTTGGCAACCCGCTTGAAGAGGCGACCTATATCGGACCCATGGCCCGCTACGATTTGCGCGACGAGCTCGATGGCCAGGTGCAGGCCAGCCTTGCCGAGGGCGCTACGTTGTTGCTCGGCGGGCACAAGGTCGAAGGTGTGGCCAACGTTTACGCACCGACCGTGCTGGGGGATGTGACGCCGCAGATGACAGCCTTCAGGCAGGAACTGTTCGGCCCGGTTGCGGCGATCACCACCGCGCGGGATGCCGACCATGCCGTGGCGTTGGCCAACGACAGCGAGTTTGGCCTGGCCTCGACCATCTACACCGCCGACTATGCCTTGGCCGAGCGCATGACGTCGGCGCTGGAGACCGGTGCGGTGTTCATCAATGGCTACTGCGCCTCCGACCCCCGTGTCGCCTTCGGCGGGGTGAAGAAAAGCGGGTTTGGGCGTGAACTGTCGCATTTTGGCGTGCGTGAGTTCACCAATGTGCAGACGGTGTGGTTGGATCGCAACTGAGGCGCTGCCTGGCTTTGGAACCGTATTGTGGCGGTGGGGTTTTAGCTTCGCGTTTCACACCGTCAGGGGCCAGTTGAACCACAAGGGGGTGTCAGACCAAGCGGCAGACGCCATCCCGCTGCCGCCTGCCTCCTCAAGCGTTCAAAATGATTGCTGGCGACCGCGAGCAATCATAATGCCCATGTCTCATGCAAATGACGCCACTTTACCCGATCCTCAACCAACACCAACAATGCCGTCGATACCCGTACCGTCTCGCTCTTACCTTCGGCTCTATGTATCTCCCGATACCTGACCATCGCACCATCGGTCCATTGATGCAGGGTCTCTAAATCCCTTAGCTCGATACTCAGCCCCGGCTGACTGCCCGCGTTCCGATCAAAAAGCTGCTCCACATCCCGCAGTTCGAACTGCAGCCTTCCGGGTGAAACCATCGAAAAATCTGGTACGAAGTGCTGCATCATCGCTTCAACCGAACCCTCGCCCCGGGCAAACCGTGCTTCGATCAGGTGGTGCAAGTCCACGACTTCCTGAAGATAGCTATTCATTAGGGTTCCTTAAACAAAGATGCGCTGTGATCGGTCGGTGAATGCCGCCTCACCGCAACCCGAACCCCATCCGCTTCAACTCATCAAACAGCGCTTCCCGCCCATGCAAGCTGGCAACGCTTCGTAGCCGGCTAACGACCTGTTCCGACCACCCCGAGGCTTTCATGCCTTCACGGTGGTAGAACGCCCCCAGGCGCTCGTCGTAACGGGACAGCAAGCTCTGTTCCTGAGCGGTCGAGTACGTCTCATGGTGCAGGACAACCTCCTGCGGTAGCCGCGGTTTGACCTTGGCGGGGCGATCCGCAGAGGGGTAGCCGACACACAAGCCAAACACGGGATAGACATGAGCTGGCAAGTCCAACTCTGCGGCCACTCCCTGAATGTCGTTACGGATGCCGCCGATATAAACACTTCCCAATCCCAGGGACTCCAGGGCAACGACCGCATTCTGCGCCGCAAGAGCCGCATCGATCGTACCCAGCAGCAGGCTCTCGAGGTAAGGCAGTGCTTCAAGTGCCACGCCATGCTGCTCGCCAATGCGCGACACCCGTGACAGGTCGGCAAGCCAGACCAGAAACAGCGGCGCCTGGTGAATATAAGCCTGATTGCCCGCCAGCACCGACAGCCGTTGCTTGCGGCCGGGATCCTGAACGGCCACCACGCTCCAGACCTGTAGGTTTGAGGACGTAGACGCAGACTGCGCAGCGGCAATCAGGGCGTCCAACGTACCATCAGGCAGCGATCGGTCCTCAAATGCCCGTACGCTGCGATGGTCGAGCAACTGCTCGATCACTGCATTGCATTGGGTGAGCGGCGATACCTCTTCGGTACCATAGCGGGCGGCAAGTTTTGATCGGCTAGCGGCTGTCATACAATTCCTCCAGAAAGATAGGAGGCTATCAAAAAACGGCGCCCTGCACATAACAGGCGTCATAGGCTCGAAGCCTTTTGGCAGGCTCACAAACCTTATGCCAACTGACTTTCAACTCAATCGATAACGGACAGCCAGCGTGACGACACCTTCCCTAGCACCTCGAGAGGTCTACCAGATACTCCGTGATATCGCCCTCGGGATTCGAGATCTACAGCGCGTAAGCGAACCAAGTTGGGCAGAAATGGCCTGTGGATCCATCACCGTACAAGCAGACGGTTGGGTACTCACCTTGTGCAATGAAAACGGCGCGCTGGATCATTGCATCCGTTGTTCCAGCCCTGACGGTCGCACTTACCTGTTCGATGCCTGCCAACCCTACGGCACCAACCCAGTGGTGTTTCTAAGCACCTGGGAACATGCCCAATTGCTGCGCTTGCTTGGGGTAGCCTAGGAAACCGCGCTCCCATCAGCGCCTGAGCACTGCAAATAAGCCTGGGTGACCTGGTTGGTGCGGCTGGCATAGTCGAGGATCCACTGTTTGAACACCCTATGCGGCGCCGAGGACTCCAGCGCCTTGGCATGCACCAGGTATTCGACGTGGCCTGTGTTGACCACCGCCTCCACAGGCCGGATGAGCGTGCCGTTAGCAAAGTCTTGCCAGGGTGCCACGTAGGCCCACATCAGCATGACACCCTGCCCAGCCAAGGCTGCCCGGCAAGCCAGGTCATAATTGGAAACCGACAGCGTGTAATTGATACCTCGAGTCTCGCATCCGGCCCGGTTGAACCAGTCCGGCCAACCTTTGACGGTGCGCAGGTGCCGCACCTCGAAGTCGATCAGCTTTTCTCGCGAGAGCTCGACCATGTTGGTTAACGTACGTCCTTGAAGGTAGCCGGGTGTGCACACCGGAAAAATCACTTCCTCGAACAGCTCGATGCACACCTGGTCGCGACCTAGGACCTGATCGTAGAGGATGGTGAAGTCGGTGTCGTTGTTATGGATCCCCGCGTAGTCCTCCCCATCGGCTGCAATTACCCGAACGCGGATGTCGGGGTGGCGTTCCTTGAACTCGGCGATACCGGGCAGCAGCCAGAAGCTGGCGATTGCCATGCTGGCGCTGATAGTGACGGTTGGGCTTTTCTCGTTTTCTAGGGTTTCGACCGCGCCACGCAGCTCCGCCAGGCTACGCTCGATCCCGCCCAGCAATGTGCGTCCGGCCTTGGTCAGTTCCAGCGTCTTGTGCGTGCGGGTGAACAACTGCACGCCAAGGCTGTCTTCGAGGTGTTTGACCTGTCGGCTCACGGCACTCTGGGAAAGGCTGACCTCCTCGCCCGCCCGGGTAAAGCTCAGGTGGCGGGCCGCCGCCTCGAAAGCCTCTAGGTTTTGCAGTGGCGGGAGTCGTTTGCGTGGGGTGCTCATGGCCTGCCTTCTAGTATTCCTGCCTGCCCACCCAGCGCTCTTTGGTCAGGTAAGCGTTGACGCCAAGATCCAGCAACGGCCTGGGTGGCAGCTTTTGCGGCGCGCCGAGGGCCTGCATATCGGCGATCAAGGGATTGTCGAACCCGCACGCCATGTCAGCCAGCGTCACGCCAGCGATGGTTTGCTTGGCAATACCGACACCGTTACACCCGACGGCGGCATGCACGTTTTCGCCAATCTTGCCCCAGCGCGGCGCACCATTGCGAGTGATGGAGAAAAAACCCATCCAGAAGTGTTCAAGCGCCACATCCTCCAGCTCAGGGAAGCGTGCCAGGAATACCTGCCGGTGCTGTGCCCGCACCCTGTCCCTCACCGACTTACCTACCTGCAGGCCCGGGGTGAAATCGAAGTGCTGGCGGATCAACAGGCGGTGATCACGGGTATAGCGCAGGGTGGCGCCACTGATGGCATTTGCCGGTGTCACGCCCCATTCATCGATATTACCCAGCCGGGCACGCTGCCCTAGCGTCAGCGGTTGGGTCAGGCTGGCGTAAGAGGCCACGTTGAACAGTTGCCGTTCAAAACCTGGCAGCTGGCAGGCACTGCCGTTGTTGGCCAGGATCAGCTGACGAGCCCGAACTGAACCTCTTGCAGTTTCAGCGACGATATTTACACCGTATTGCAAGCGCGTCACTGCGCTGTTCTCGAAGATGACGACGTTGTCAGGCAGCGTATCGGCCAGGCCGCGCGTCAGTGCCGCTGGGTTCATCAGAATGCAGCCTGGTGTGTAGATGCCCGCGTGAAAGTAGGCGGTCCCTAGTCGCCGGGCCAGTTCGGCCTGCTCCAGCCATTGGTACGGCTCGCCCAGCGCGTGCAATTCTTGAGCATGGTGGCGCAACAAGGTGTCGGCCAGATGTGGTGCGGCCGCGCAGTGGTATTTGCCTTGCTCGCTCCAGTCACAGGCGATGCGCTGGGTAGTGACGATGGCTTCTAGGTGATCGATACCGGCCTTCATCAAACGCTTGTAGTTGACCGCCTTCTCCAGTTCGGCAGTAGAACTGCCCACGTTGTGCGGCACATCAATGGCAAAACCCGAGTTGCGCCCCGAGGCGTTGTCCCCGGCCACGCCTGCTTCAAGGATCACGACGTGGTCATTGGGCCGCAGCCAGGCCAGCTGGCGCGCGGCGGCCAGCCCAGCGTAGCCGGCGCCGATCACGAGCCAGTCGGCTTGCACATGCCCGAGCAAGGGTGCGTGGGGCGTGCGCGGTGGCAATATCGCTGACCAACCGTTTGTTTGATCGTCATGGGGTTTGAGCCTCAGGTCCATGCCACTACTCCCCTGGCGGCGTGATGACGAAGAATACCTTCGCCTGGGTGCCGAAGTATTTGACCGGTGTGTGCTTAGGGATGCGCAGGGTGGTCTGCGGTCCACCCTCAAAGCGCTCGCCCGATGGAAGTTCGAAGCCAAAATGGCCCTCGACAACCATCAACACCTCATCATAATCAAGCGTCTTGAATGGCCCGTCGTCCCCATCCCAGCGCGCAAAGCCTGCCAAAAGCGGGCCTTGTTCGACCGCCCAGCCCATCTCCACCTTTGAGCTGCCCGACAGGGGCCTTGGGTGGTAACGCACGTGTTCGGCGGTGACCGCCAATGGCCGGGTCATTGGATTTCCTTCTGCATGTGATGGGCGCAGGCCCAGTAGTGGTAGCTGGCCCAGAAGCCTGTGAATGCGCAGCCGAGCAGCACGTAGCGCAGCGACTGCGCGGGGTCGGCCAGATGCGGTGCAATCAGGTCCGAAAGCAGCCCTATCAACTGCGGCGCGATGGCCAGGTTGGCAATGTTGGCGGTGAACAGCAGGATGGCGGAGCCTTTGGCGCGCATAGCAGCTGGGTACAGGTTCTGCAGCAGACCGATCGAAGGCCCGATGTAGATATAGGTGACTGGCACGAACAACCACAACAGCACATGGCTCACCGCAAGATCACGGGTGATGAACAGGGCCACGGAGAACAGCGTGCCCAGCAGCGTGGTCCAGGCGACGAAGCGGGCTTGGCCAGACAAGGGTCGACTGCGCAGCAGCAGCATGACGACGACGGTGATGACCATCATCGCTGTCCCGGCGATACCATGGATCGGGCCAAGCAGCGCCCCCGCTTCCCCCACCGACAGGCCGTGGCTGCGAACCAGGAAGGAGGTGGCCCACCACAGAATCCCCCAGCCCCAGAAGGTCACCACCGTCGCCCCGGCGATCAGGTGCAGCAGTGCGCGGTGGCGCAGGGTGTAGGCCAGGGCTGCCTTGAAACCATTGTCGCTGCCCTTATCAAGCACGGTACCTGGCTGCAGGCCATCGTCCACACGTTTGGGCTCGCGAATACATAACCAGGCCAATAGAGCAAACGGCAGGCCGCACAAGCCAAATACCAGCAGCGTGGTACGCCAGCCATGGGCATCGTTCAGGTAACCTGCGCCGGATGCGCCGAACCAGGCGCCTACGCTGGCGCCTATGCCGTACACCGAGAGTGCGAATGCGCGCAGTTGCGGGCGGAATTTGTCTGCGATGATCGAGTGACTGGGCGGTGTCCCCCCTGCCTCCCCGACGCCGACGCCGATACGCGCCAGCAGCAGCTGCCAGAAACCACTGCTGAGCCCGCAAAGTACGGTCATTGCTGACCACACCGCCACCGCTGCACCGACCATGCGCTTGCGATTCGTCCGGTCGGCCAAGGCGCCCAGTGGCAAGCCCGCAGCGACGTAGAAAATGGCCAGTGCCACGCCAGTCAGAAACCCGACAGCCGCGTCGCTGAGTTGAAACTCGTGCTTGATGGGCTCGATCAAGGTAGAAAGTACGTACCGGTCGGCAATGTTAATGGCGTAGATGGCGGTAAGGATCAGTAACGTCGACCAGGCGCCCGAGCTGGCGACGACGGCTGAGGTTGTTGAATGCACTGTGACGCTGGCACTGTTGGATTGCACAGACATGTGTGATCTCCAGCCGCAGACGCGCGCGCCAAGGGCGGCGCCGAGCGCTCGTTATTGTTGTTGTATGAGGGCATGCCCCTTGGGAGGTGAGCATGCAGGCCACGTTACCTGCATGCAGAACCCGGCTACAGCGCTAATTGTTTCTAGCTTGCATGCGCCTGATGCATGCATAGCGAGTCATACAGTAGGCAGTAGGCCGTCGTGCGGTCCATTAACAGGCTGCGGGATTACTGGCTGCTCAGCTGGGGTTTACGCACGGTTTCATCTTTGCCACGGCCCGCTCCCAGCTCCGTGTTATCTCATCACCCACCGCCCCACAGCGCGCAACTGCCGGCTCGAACGGCCGCACCTTAACGTGCTCGATCAGGAACTCATCCGTCCAGCCTGCCCACTCACCGGCCATGGACCTGAGGTTCCAATGCAATGCCGGATACAATTCATGCCACAGCATGCTGTGCAATTGATCAAGCGTGTAGGGGCTCTGGGCCATGGCCCTGGCCACCCACGCCAGGCTCGACTCTGTCAGTTCGGTGTCCAGAAAGAACTGCGACAGGGCTTGCCAGGCTTGCAGGCGGCTCTGGTCTATCGTTTGCACCGACTGTGCTACCACTGCTCTGCCAGCGTCACGGGGACGCGCAGCGGCGCCAGGGGACCATCGCGCTGGCCGCACATCTCGTCATGCACCACATGCTGCACCAGCATGCATGGCACAGGCGGCACATCGGCCAGTAGCTCGCGCAGCTCCGTCATCGACCGCAGGCGCACCGCCTGCCCCTGGGCATCGCTGAACGTCTGCGGACCGTCGGCCGTCAACGCGCGCAGTACGTAAAAGCCGCCTTCGAGCGACAGCAGTTCGAGTTCGTTGACGGTGCCGGCAGTGGCCAGTTGCTTCAGTTGGTCTAAGTTCATGGCAGATACTCCATCCGGCAGGCGCGGCCTGCATCGGGCTTGATGGATAACGTCGAGCGCTCGCACTTATACAAATCCAGCGCCTTGTATAAGGATACCGCAGGGCTGCCGTCGTTCCGTCTCGTTTGCAAAACCCGAACACGGGTCGCGAAACTATCTGCACCCACTTGAACTCAATCGTGGCGATGCCGCAGAGCTTCAGGCTGCACGCGGCCTACCTACTGAGGAAGATTGACCACCATGATCGCTCGCTGGCGTTGGGCACTTGCGCAAACGACGAAAAGGCTATGGTTTCGCGCCGGCCTGTTTTCCCTGATCGGTGTACTCACCGCGCTGCTGGCCATTGCCTTGCGCGACATGGTGCCGGCGTCGTTGCCGGCGAAAGTCGGGGCGGACTCGGTCGATAAGATCCTGGGCATCATCGCCTCCAGCATGCTGGCGGTGACCACGTTTTCGCTCAGCACCATGGTATCGGCCTACAGCGCCGCCAGCAGTGGCGTGACACCTCGCGCGACCAGCCTGGTAATGGAGGACGCCACTACACAGAATGCCCTGGCGACGTTCATCGGCTCTTTTCTGTTCAGCCTGGTGGGCATCATCGCCCTGAGTACGGGCATTTATGGCGCTCAGGGCCGTGTAGTGTTGTTTGCAGTGACCTTGGTGATGATCGTACTGATCGTGTACACCCTGCTGCGCTGGATCGATCACTTGTCCAAGCTTGGCCGCGTCGGGGAAACCATCGACCGCGTGGAGGACGCGGCCATTACAGCGCTCAAGCGCCGCGCGCAGTGGCCTTACCTGGGGGCACAACCCTACACGGATGCTACGCAGGTTGACCCGGACGCAGTACCGATTCCCTGCGATGACATCGGCTATGTACAACACGTCGATGTCAGCGCCCTCGCCCACGCAGCCGACAAGTACAATGCCGTAATCTACCTGGAAGTGCTGCCGGGCAGTTTCGTGCATCACGGTACGGTGCTGGCACGCGCCGTGTGCAGCGTTCAGGCAGGCAGTACCGCAGAACTTGAAGCTGAGATTCTGGCTGCAGTGACCCTCGGTGCACGGCGCACCTATGGCCAGGACCCGCGCTTCGGGCTCTCGGTGCTGGCAGAGATTGCTTCCCGCGCATTGTCTCCCGCCACCAACGACTCTGGCACGGTTATCGACGTCATAGGCCGTGGAGTACGCTGCTTTTCCACATGGGCACGGCAAGCGCCGGATACTAAGACCAACGGGCAGTTTCAGAACGTGCATGTGCGCGGTTTAACGGTTGACGACATGTTCGATGACTTCTTCACGCTGATTGCACGGGACGGTGCCGGCTTGCTGGAAGTGGACATCCGCTTGGTAAAAGCCCTGGGGAGCCTGGCGCGCATCGCGCCTGATCGTTTTGGCCAAGCATGCATCGCGCATGTGGATTTGTTGCTCAAGCGGGCCCAGCAGGCATTGTCGTTGGAAGAGGACAAGCACCGATTGCGGACGTTGGTCCAGAGTCTGGAATGGCCCAGCGCGACTGTCTTGAAAGCCACTTCATAATCTGACCGTTCATCACCTTTTTCGCCTAATTCAACGCTCCACAGAATGAGGACTTTTATTTCACCGAATTTTCACGTTGCCAAGTGGATTATCAACTCATCCCCATGAGAAAGACTTAAGCCCGACTAGCAGCGGGCTTTCTTTTACCCGCTCGAAAATCCCCCTCCTTTGAATGCCACCCTCCCTTGCTCAGCCCATGGCGACGCCCACGCTGAACCGTGTCTATTACCCTCAGGTCAATTGATCACAAGGTGGAGATGGAGGGCGCTTGATGGAGTCATTCGATCTGCAAAGGATGCTGCTGGGTGACTTGCCCGTCACGTTTCTGATGGAAGTGATGATGCGCGTGGTTGCGGCCTTTCTGGCCGTGTTTCTGTTTCTGAAGTTCAGCGGCAGGCGTGGCATCAAGCAGCTTTCGCGCTTCGAACTGGTCGTCATCCTAACCCTGGGTTCGGCCGCCGGCGATGTGACCTTCTACGAAGATGTGCCATTGCTGCCGGTGGCCCTGGTGTTCGTCACGCTACTGCTCCTGTATCGCGGTACGATCTACCTGATGCGCCGGAGTAAGACGTGCGAAGCCTGGATCGACGGCCTCCCGATCACTGTCGTCAAGGACGGGCAGTACGAAATTCACTCGTTGCGCAACCTGAACATATCCTCCAACGAGTTGTTCATGGAGCTGCGCCAGCAAGGGGTGGAGCACCTGGGCCAGGTGCGGTTGGGTTTGCTTGAGACCGACGGCGAACTGAGCCTCTACTTCTACAAAGCCGAAGACACTCAGCCGGGACTGTCAGTGCTGCCACCTGAACACCGCCTGGAATACGACGCCCCACCTTCAGCAGGTTTGTATTGCTGCGTCAGTTGTGGTCTGCCGGTACAGCATCAACTTCATGACGTCATTGCCTGCCCGCGCTGTGGCCATCGCAGTTGGTCACTCGCCCTGATGACCACCCGCACCCGCTAGTGGCCGGCACCCACGAGATCCGTAAGCAACCATCGAGTTACAACTTGGGCCCGGCGATGCAAACAAAAGCTTAGCGATAACGATTCCCACTCGCTATAATTCTGCACCTTGCTGCAAGGCCATTTCCTGTCGTTCCAATTCCTTCATCAGGTTCTCACATGCCCTTCCCAAATTTTGCCCGCAAGCCTGCGTTGCACACTGTCGTCTGGTTGCCCCTGGGGTTGGTCGCAAGCGTGGCGTCACCGCTCACACTTGCCCAGAACACACTGGAAATCCCGGTGCCGGTCGCACAGCCCGTCAATGCGGCCGGCACCACCGGTACGGTTCTTGAGCTTGAAGAAACCGCAGTCTCGGCCAGCGCCGACGCCTCCAGGGATGGCTTGGTACCTGAATATGAAGGGGGCCAAGTAGCCCGCGGTGGGCGTGTTGGTATCCTGGGCAACAAGGACTACATGGAGACGCCCTTCACATCCACCTCCTATACCAATCAACTGATCCAGGACCAGCAGGCGCACAGCGTCGCCGACATTCTGCAGAACGATCCTTCCGTGAGAGTCGCCCGTGGCTTCGGCAACTTCCAGGAACTCTATGTCATGCGCGGCTTCCCGCTGTATTCCGATGACATCGCCTACAACGGCCTCTATGGCCTGCTGCCGCGTCAATACGTGGCAGCGGAGTTCATCGAGCGGGTCGAGGTATTCCGCGGGGCCAACGCCTTCCTCAACGGCGCTGCCCCCGGCGGTACCGGCATCGGCGGCGCCATCAACATCCTGCCCAAGCGCGCCCCGAACGAGCCCCTCACCCGGCTGACCGCTGGCGTTGAAAACCGGGGCTTCGGTACCGTTTCGGCCGACGTGGCGCGGCGCTTCGGGGAGCAGGACCGTTTTGGCGTTCGCGTGAACGTGGCCAAGCGCGACGGGGAGACAGCGGTACAGGACCAGGACCGCTCCCTGGACATGTTCGCCCTGGGCCTGGACTACCAAGGCGAGCGTCTGCGGCTTTCGGCCGACATCGGCCACCAGTACCATTTCATCGATAACCCGCTGCCCAGCGTCACCCCTACAGGCCGCGTACCCAGCCCGCCGGATGCCGACAAAAACTACGGCCAGCCCTGGACGTACTCCAAGGAGAAGCAAACATTCGGCACCTTCCGTGCCGAATATGACCTCTCCGATGCACTCACCACCTGGGCTGCCATCGGCATGCGCAAGGGGGAAGAGAAGAACGTGCTGGCCAACCCCTCCTCAGACGCCAATGGCGTGACCCGTTCGACGCGCTTCGACAATTACCGGGAAGAGACCGTGGCCACCGGTGAGGTGGGCATGCGCTACACCCTGCAAACAGGTCCGGTATCGCATCAGTGGGTGCTGTCCGGCTCGATGTTCGACAACAAGGACCGAAATGCCTGGGCGGGTAATTTCGGTGGTTTCGCCAACGATCTCTATGACCCGGTGTATGTCGCCAAGCCCGACAACACCAGTTTCAGTGGCGACATGTCCGACCCACATGTGACCGCTAGAACCCGTACCCAAAGCCTGGCCATCGCTGACACTCTAGGGTTCTTCAATGATCAGTTGCTGATCACCCTGGGGGCTCGTCGGCAAGGGCTGGACGTGACAGGTTACGACTACAATTCCGGCGACAAGACATCCAAGTACAAACGCTATGAAACCACGCCGGTTGCCGGCGCGGTGTATCAAATCAACGAGCAGTTCTCGGTATACGCCAACTACATCGAGGGCTTGACCAAGGGCGATACCGCCGGCGCCACCACTACCCTGCCTGATGGCTCCAGAGCGCCGGTGCTCAATGCCGGCGCCTCCCTGGCGCCCTACGTGGCCAAACAGACCGAAGTGGGCGTGAAGTATGACGGCGGAGGCCTCGGTGGCAGCCTGGCGGTGTTCGAGACGCGCAAGCCGGTCGGCATCGTCGAGGACCAGGTCTTCAAAGAAGGCGGCGAACAACGCAACCGCGGGATCGAGTTGTCGGTGTTCGGCGAGCCGACGCCCGGCGTGCGTCTGCTCGGCGGCGTCACCCTCCTCGATGCTGAGCTCACCAAGACCCAGAACGGTCAGGACGACGGCAACCAGGCCATCGGCGTGCCCAAGACCCAGGCCAACATCGGTGGCGAATGGGACGTGCCAGGTGTGAACGGCCTGACCCTGACCAGCCGAGTGGTCTACACCGGCCGTCAGTACATCAACAATGCCAATAACCTCGAGATCCCTTCATGGACGCGGCTGGACCTGGGGGCCCGCTACGGCTTCAAGGTCGACGAGAAGGATGTCACCCTGCGTGCGCGTCTGGACAACGTGGCCGGTCGTGACTATTGGGCTTCCGCTGGTGGGTATCCAGGCTCGAACTATCTGGTACTCGGTGCGCCACGTACGCTGTCTCTAAGTGCGTCGGTCGATTTCTGACCGCGCACGTCGCACGACTTGGCCCCCCGACGGCAAGCGTTGTGCCATGCACCGCTTCAGGGCTGCTCCGCAGCCCGTCGCCGTCAGGCCGGGCCCCTCACAACTTAGGGGCCAATGCAGGCCTCAGGTTTGAACCTTCGCGCATCGACTACCTTCCCGTTTTCACTTCTGAAAAGAAAGTATTAATCCTCTAAGCCTGTTTTTCTTCACAAACGATAGGAATAGCCTAGGCAGGTCCCTTTTCACTCAAGGCCCTGCCCCATGAAATCTGTCGTTTACTCGCAGCCCGGCTTGCCGCTGCAAGACCCTCAATCGCTCTATGATGCAGACCTGCCCAAACCGTCCCCCGGTGCCCGAGACCTGCTGGTCGAAGTCAAGGCCATCGCAGTCAACCCGGTCGATACCAAGATTCGCGCCAGCCGTGGCGGTGACCAGCCACAAGTGCTGGGCTGGGATGCGGTCGGCATTGTCCGCGAGGTGGGTGAACAGGTGACGCTGTTCCAGCCAGGGGATGAGGTGTTCTACGCCGGCGCCATCGACCGCCCCGGCTGCTACAGCGAATTCCATCTGGTAGACGAGCGCATCGTCGGGCGCAAGCCGTCCAGCCTGGATGCTGCCAGCGCCGCCGCGCTGCCACTGACGTCCATCACGGCGTGGGAGCTGCTGTTCGACCGCCTGCGCCTCGAAGAAAACGGCGGTCAGGGTCAGCACCTGCTGATCATCGGCGCTGCCGGTGGGGTGGGTTCGATCCTGGTGCAGTTGGCCCGCCAGTTGACCGAGCTGACCGTGATCGCTACGGCATCCAGGGCCCAGACCCAAGCCTGGGTAAAAGACCTGGGCGCGCACCTGGTCATCGACCACACGGCCCCACTGGCCGCCCAGCTCAGCGCACACGGTGTTGAAGCGGTCGATCACGTCATCAGCCTGACCCATACCGACACCTACCTTGAGCAACTGATCGAGGTCCTGCGCCCGCAAGGGCAGCTTGCCTTGATCGATGACCCGGCGCAGCTGGATGTGGTCCCACTCAAGCGCAAATCCTTGTCGCTGCACTGGGAGCTGATGTTCACCCGCTCGCTCTATCAGACGCCCGACATGATCAAGCAGCACCAACTGCTTACCCGCATCAGCCAGATGGTCGACAGCGGTGTGCTCAAGACCACGTTGGGTGAACACTTCGGGACGATCAATGCGAGCAACCTGAAACGGGCGCACGCGGTCATCGAGAGCGGCAAGGCCAGGGGCAAGATCGTGTTGGAAGGCTTCTGAGCACGGCGGCTTGAGGGTCGCGTTCAGGCGTGCAACAGCGCCGTGATGGACTCCATCAACTGCTCCACTGCAGCCGTCACGGTGCCTTCATTCTGACAGAGCAACCAGCCGTGCTCGTTTGCAGCACGGCTGAACGCCTGGGTACTTGCGAGCTGCTCCTGCAAGGTATGCATCACCGTGCTGCCCAGGCCCCGGCGGCGTGCCGCCGCCCTCGCCCAGGACGTTTGCGCCGTGGTGAGCACCGCAATGTGCAGGTCAGGCACCTGCACGCCGCGTTCGATGTTCAATCGCAATACCTGATCGAACGGCACGGTTCGGCGAAACGCTGCGTCCGAGGGGTACCAACGGTCGATCAGGACAATGCTGTCGCCAGGTTGACGCGGCAGTACGTGCCGGGTGATCCAGGCGCGACTTTCAGCTAGTTGTTCGCAGACCTGCCACTCAAGCGCTGGCGAAGGCTGCCTGGCCAGCTGATTGACCAACGCCATGGTCTGCGCGCGCTGTGGATCATTGTTGCGCTCACACAGCCTGACCACCTTGTTGCCCTCGGCTCGCAACGCCTGGGTGAGGGCTTCAAGCAGCGTGGTCTTGCCAGTGCCCTTGGGCCCATCCATGGCGATGAAAAGCGGACGATTCATGCGCGTTTACCTTCACAATCACGGGCCGCATGAAACCATCGAAGCCTGTCATGCACAAGGGCGGGCACCTCGTGCAGACGACCGGCACCCACAAAACTGCTATCCGGGGCACTCACCGGCTATGCCGTACGCGGGTGTGCTGCTAGGCTGACGGCGGCGGCCGCGCAGGCAGCCTCTACATCATCTACAGGCATGGCTAATGACCCTCGACCCACAGGTAAACCTGAGTAATTGCGACCGCGAACCCATTCAGATTCCTGGCAGCATCCAGCCTCACGGCTGCTTGCTGGCCTGCGACGCCACCGCAACCGTGATCTTGCGCCACTCGGTCAATGCGCCGCAGTTACTGGGGGCGGCGCTGCCACTCAATGGCCTTAAACTCGATGACGTGATTGGCGGGGAGCTCGCCCATACCTTGCGCAATGCCCTGGCCCGCATACGCGAAGGCTCGCGCCCGGCGTTGAGCTTTGCAGTCGCCCTGCCCGATGGCAGGCGTGTGGATGTATCGGCGCACCGCTTCAAGGGCAGCACCATCCTGGAATTCGAGCCTGCCGGCCAAAACGTTGCGGAACCCATCGAACTTGCGCGCACATTGATCGCGCAGTTGCGTGAAATCGACCAGACCGACCGCCTGTTCCGCGATGCCGCACGGTTTGTCCGTGCAGTATTGGGCTACGACCGGGTGATGATCTACCAACTGGGCACCGATGGCGCCGGCAAAGTGATTGCCGAGGCCAAGCGCAGTACGCTGGAGAGCTTCCTGGGGCAGTATTTTCCCGCTTCGGACATCCCGCAGCAGGCACGCGCCTTGTACCTGCGCAACCCGATCCGGGTCATCCCTGACGTGCAGTTCGAGGCAGTGGCCCTGGAGCCTGTGCTGGACCCTTCGGGCGAGCCATTGGACCTGTCCTATGCCCACCTGCGCAGCGTCTCCCCAATCCACTGCGAATACCTGCAGAACATGGGCGTGGGCGCCACCATGTCCATCTCGATCATTGTCAATGGCGCGCTGTGGGGGTTGATTGCCTGCCACCACTATTCGCCGCGCAACCTGACCATGGGCCGGCGAGTGGCGGCCGAGATGTTCGGCGAGTTCTTTGCCCTGCACATCGAAACATTGCGCAGCCGGCAACAACTCGAAGCGGCCGTGCAGGTGCACGACACGCTCGACCTCATGCTGCGCGATGCCAACCATGCCGCCGACATGCACAGCTTCTTCGAAGACCGGCTGCCAAGGCTGATGTCGCTGATCCCGTGCGATGGCATCGGCATCTCGCTGCAAGGGCGTTGGTCGAGTGCCGGTAGCGTTCCGCCCCGAACCTGCGTGCCTGAATTGTTGCGCTTTGCCGAGAGCGTGGCCGAGGCCAGAACATGGGCATCGAATAGCCTGTCCCAGGCCCATCCGGCGGCCCAGGCCTACTTCAGCGACGTATCGGGCGTGCTGCTCATCCCCATTTCGCAGCGCCCGCAGGACTACATCATGTTCTTTCGCAAGGAAGTGGTGCAGACCCTCGACTGGGCGGGCGACCCTAACAAGACCTATACCAGTGGCGCGATGGGCGACCGGCTGACGCCGCGCACGAGTTTTTCCATATGGAAACAGACCGTGCACCAGCAATCTGCGCCCTGGTCGGAGCAGGATCGGCAGTTCGGGGACGCCATTCGGACTGCCATCGTCGAGGTGTTGCTGCACAACAGCGAACTGCTGGCCAGCGAGCGCTCCAAGGCCGAGGTTCGCCAGCGCGTGCTCAATGAGGAGCTCAACCACAGGGTCAAGAATATCCTGTCACTGATTGGTGCACTGGTCGCCCATCCCACGGCCGAGGGCCAGACGCTCAAGGGTTACGTGAACACCCTGCAAGGCCGCATCCAGGCCCTGTCGCTGGCCCACGACCAGGTCGTGCGGGGTGACGGTGGTGGGCGCCTGGCGATGTTGCTCGATGCCGAGCTGTCGCCTTACCGCACGGCGATTGCCGACATCGTTATGCAAGGCCCCAACGTAATTCTCGATGCCAGGGCCTACTCGGTAATGGCCCTGGTGCTGCACGAACTGGCGACCAACGCCGCCAAGTACGGTGCGCTGTCATGCCCAGGGGGGCGGCTGTGCGTCAGCTGGGCAATCGACGCAGCAGGCGCCTGCGCCATTATCTGGCAGGAAAGCGGCGGCCCGCCGGTGCAGGTGCCCAGGCGTCGAGGTTTCGGGTCGGTCCTCATCGAGCGCAGCATCCCGTTCGATCTAGGCGGTACCAGTAGCGTGGAATACTACCCTGAAGGGGTTCAGGGCTTGTTCACGCTGCCAGCCCGGCACCTGGCGGTCGCGGAATCCGAGCCTGCGCCTGCTGCTGCCTCGCCCTCGATCGATTCGACAGACGCATTCGCCGCACGACCTGGCATGAGCGTGATGATTCTGGAGGATCAGTTGGTCATTGCCATCGGCCTCGAGCAAATCCTCAACGACGCCCACATCGAGCACGTCATCACGGCCAGTTCCGAACAGGAAGCCTTGCAGATATTGGAGCGGCACTCACCCGACGCCGCCATTCTCGATGTGAACCTGGGAAGAGGTACGTCCATCGCCGTGGCCGAGGCATTGGTACGTCGGCGCATCCCTTTCCTGTTCGCAACCGGGTATGGCGATGGCATCAGTATTCCCGCGCACCTGAAGCACATTCCGGTCACGCGCAAACCCTATGACATGAGTACCATCGTGATGAGCCTTCGTGGCCTGCTTGAACCCCAGGACTGAAGACGCTCAAGCACGGCGGCCATTGCGGCCGCCGCATACAGCGGGAGATCACATCCACCTCGCCTGTTGCATCTGGTCGATGCAACAGGATGAACGACACAGCGATCAGCCACAGCGTGTGGGTACGCTTCAGATCGCCAGCGCTCGCTCACGCAGCTCGCTGTTGAGAATGCGGTCGTTTTCGCTGTAGTCGACCGGGCAGTCGATCACATGAACGCCTGGGGTGGTGATGCAGTGCTCCAGCAATGGCAACAGGCCCTCGGCGCTTTCGACACGGTGGCCGGTGGCGCCGTAGGCTTCGGCGTACTTGACGAAGTCCGGGTTGCCATAGTCCAGGCCGAAGTCGGTGAAGCCCATGTTGGCCTGCTTCCAGCGGATCATGCCGTAGCCGTCGTCACGCAGAATCACCACGGTGATGTGCATGCCCAGGCGCACTGCAGTCTCCAGTTCCTGGCTGTTCATCATGAAGCCGCCGTCGCCGCACACCGAAATCACCGGGCGGTCCGGATAGACCAGGTGCGAGGCCATGGCCGACGGCAAGCCGGCACCCATGGTCGCCAGGGCGTTGTCCAGCAACACGGTGTTGGGCTTATGCGCCTTGTAATTGCGGGCAAACCAGATCTTGTAGATGCCGTTGTCCAGGGCCACGATGCCCTCGGAAGGCAGTACACGGCGGATATCGGCCACCAGGCGCTGTGGGTAGACCGGGAAGCGGTCGTCGTCGCCGCCTTCGGCGATCTGCGCCTCGTTGGCTTCACGAATCGCCATCAGGCGGGTGAAGTCCCAATGCGCGGTGTCGGTCAGTTGTTCGCTGATCTGCCACACGGCGTTGGCGATATCGCCGATCACTTCGACCTGAGGGAAGTAGACGGCATCGACTTCGGCGGAGCGGAAGCTGATGTGGATGACTTCGGTGCCGCCACGGACCATGAAGAACGGCGGCTTCTCGATCACGTCGTGGCCGATGTTGATGATCAGGTCGGCCGCTTCGATCGCACGGTGCACGAAATCACCAGACGACAACGCCGCGTTGCCCAGGAAGCGCGGGTGACGCTCGTCGACCACGCCCTTGCCCATCTGGGTGGTGATGAACGGGATGCCGGTCTTGTCGATCAGCTGCTTGAGCACCTTGGCCGTCATCTTGCGGTTGGCACCGGCACCGATCACCAGAATCGGGCTGCGAGCCTTTTGCAGTTTTTCCACAGCCGCTTCGATGGCCACGTGCTCGGCCAGCGGACGACGGTGCAGGCTGCGCGGAATAGGCAGGGCGTCGGTCTGCTCGGCGGCGATGTCTTCAGGCAGTTCCAGGTGCACGGCACCCGGCTTTTCTTCCTCGGCCAAGCGGAAGGCTTCGCGCATGCGGGCCGGGATGTTGTCGGCCGAGGCGAACTGATGGGTGTACTTGGTGATGGGGTCCATCATGCCGCATACGTCGATGATCTGGAAACGGCCCTGCTTGGACTTCTTGATCGGCTTCTGCCCGGTGATCATCATCATCGGCATGCCGCCCAGGTAGGCATAGGCGCTGGCGGTCACCAGGTTGGTGGCACCGGGGCCCAGGGTGGAAAGGCTGACGCCGGTCTTGCCGGTCAGGCGACCGTAGGTGGCAGCCATGAAGCCTGCAGACTGTTCATGGCGGGTCAGTACCAGCTTGATCTTCGACTTGCGCAGGGATTCGAGCAGGTCGAGGTTTTCTTCACCGGGAATGCCGAACACATACTCGACACCTTCGTTTTCCAGGCATTGCACAACGACATCGGCGGCCTTGGCCATTTAATGTACTACCTCAAGATCCAGGGAGGATGCAGCCAGCTGGCTGCGTGACTGAGATGTTGCAGGATGTCTCAGTGCCGCGCATCGTAGGCCTTGGCGTTAATAATAGTAAATATATTGTTATGATTCTGAGCATCACAAAACGTTATCAATCCTGGAATGCCCTAAATGAATCTCAAGGCGCTGCGTTGTTGCGTCGAAATCGTCCGCCAAGGCAGCTTCACCAAGGCCGCTCAGCACCTGCACATCGCCCAGCCTGCGCTGAGCATGGCCGTGACCCGCCTTGAAGAAGAACTGGGCGTCAGTTTGTTCAACCGCACCACGCGCAAGGTGGTACTGACCGTGGAAGGCGAGCAATTTCTGCCCCGCATCGCATCAGCCTTGCGGGAGATGGACGTGGCCCGCCAGGCACTGCGTGACATGGCCGACCTCAAGCGCGGCGAAGTGCGGCTGGGGATCCCGCCCATGTTCGGCCTGCACTATGTGCCCGGGTTGATGAACGCCTTTCGCAGGCTTTATCCCGGCATCGCCATGACCGTGTTCGAGGGCAGCGCCGAAGACATTGGCCAGCGCCTAGAGCAACGAGAAATCGACCTGGCGCTGCTCGAGTCCCGCCGCGTGCCCGCGGATAAGGAATCGATCCTGTTGGGCAGCGACGAGATGCTGGCCTGCATGCACCCGGATCACCCCTACGCCGGCAAGGCAAGCCTGACTGCCGAAGACCTGCGCAGCACCGACATGGTGGTGTTCGACCGTACATTCGTGCAGCGCCAGTTGCTCGACGCCTTCTTTGCCGAACACGGCATTACCTACCAAGTGGCATTGCAGAGCAATTTCGTTTCGTTGGTGGTCCAGGCTGCACTGGACAACATGGGCGTGGCCACATTGCTGCGCTCCGTGCAATTACGAACGCCAGGTATCGTCGGCGTGCCGTTCGAGCCTGCCCAGCAGATGAGTTTCCGGCTGTGCTGGCGGTCGGGTGAGTACCTGTCGCTGGCCAGCCAGCGCTTCATCGACTTTGCCGGACAGAGTCAATATCTAGATCGCTAGCGCCATGGAGTACATCTGTACTCCACCTCGCATTCGCCCTACTTTTGCGCCCGGAGAAGACCGCTGATTGCGTCGGCGAGCGAGTCAGCGCGGCTCGACGCACCGTTCGCGTTGCCATTATCATCCCTTGAACGTTTCAGCATGTTTCAAGGAGCCAGATGTCAGTTTTAGAATCCTCCCCGTTGCCCAGCAAAAGCACGGTCGTAAAAATGGAAGCCGCCATGGCGTTGGGCAGCTTCGCCATTGGCACCGGTGAGTTCGCCATCATGGGCCTGATGCCGGATATCGCCAGTAACCTGAACCTGAGCGAACCCCAGGTCGGGCACGCCATCAGCGCCTACGCGCTGGGGGTCATGGTGGGCGCACCCACCTTGGCCATCCTTGGCGCCAAGATCCTGCGCAAGCACATGCTGCTGTTGCTGATGGGCCTGTATGCGCTGGGTAACCTGGCCACCGCCTTCGCACCTTCATTTGGCGGGCTGATCGCGTTTCGCTTCATCAGCGGCCTGCCCCACGGCGCGTACTTTGGCATTGCCGCAGTCGTGGCCTCGAGCATGGTGGCCAGCAACCAGCGCGCAGGCGCCGTGGCTCGGGTCATGATGGGGCTTACCTTGGCCATGTTGCTGGGCAACCCGATCGCCACCTTTCTGGGCCAGTACTTTGGCTGGCGTTCGGCGTTCGTGCTGGTCGGGCTGATCGCCGTGTGCACCATCGCCATGGTGTGGCGCTTCGTGCCCCAGCGTCATGATGAGGTGCGCAGTGACCCGCGCAAGGAGCTCAAGGCCTTCACCTTGCCCCAGGTCTGGATGGCGCTGGGCATTGCGTCCATCGGCTTTGCCGGGATGTTCTGCGTGTTCAGCTACCTGGCCCCGACCATGCTCGAAGTGACCCGCGTGGCGCCCCAATGGATTCCGTTCGGCCTGGCAGCCTTCGGCGTGGGCGGCATTGTCGGCAATATCGTCGGCGGCAAATTGTTCGACCGCTTGCAGTTCCGCGCCGTGGGGCTGGTGCTGGCGTGGTCGGTGTTGGTCCTGCTGTTCTTCACCTTTGCCGCCGCGAACCTGTGGAGCCTGCTGCTGGGCATCGGCCTGGTGGGTACCATGATCGCCCTGGCAGCGCCCTTGCAAATCCGCCTGATGGACATCGCTCACGAAGCCCCAAGCCTTGCAGCGGCCTCGAACCATGCCGCCTTCAACTTGGCCAACGCCCTGGGCCCATGGTTGGGAGGCATGGCGATCACGGCGGGGTTGGGCTGGACCAGTACAGGTTACATCGGCGCTGCCATGGCGCTGCTGGGGCTGGGGCTCTATGTTGTCGCACGGCGCATGAACGGCGGCGCTTGAGGCAAGGCTACATTCCCGCACGGGCTGGTATCCAAGACGGTGTCTGGCCCTCTCAGACCTATAACTGCCGAGCCCGCTCATGTTCGATTGGGAAGACCTACGCCATTTCTCGACCTTCTGCGCGACCGGGTCGCTGTCTGCCGCCGCCAGGGTACTGTCAGTCGACCACGCTACCGTCGCTCGGCGGATCGCATCCCTCGAGGCTTCGCTCAACCTGAAGCTGGTCGACCGCCGCGCACGGGCCTATGTGCTCACCGAGGATGGCGAGCGCGTGGGCGAGTTGGCCGGTCAGATGGCCGCATCGTCCTTCGCCCTCGAACACTTTGCCAGCGCCGGTCAACAGACGGTAGAAGGTGAAGTGATCCTCTCGGCGCCGCCCGCCTTGCTGGGCAGCATCATCGCAAGGCGCCTGGGGGATCTTTACAAGCACTACCCCCAACTGCGCCTGCGGCTGGTGGGCAGCAAGTCTCGGGCATCCCTGGCCAGGCGCGAGGCCGACATCAGCATCGTCCTGTCACGGCCCACCGAGCCGACCCTGGTGGTCAGCCTGCTCGGGCACCTGGACTATCGTTTGTATGCCAGTGCCGATTACCAAGCCAGCGGTTCGGCACGCCGGTACATTGGCTATGACGCCTCCCAGGCCCATTCACCGCAGCAACAGTGGCTCAACCGCCAGGCGGGCGAGCAACCCTTCGCCTTGCTGAGCAACGACTTGCGCATCCAGGCCCAGGCGTGTGCCGGAAGTATAGGCATCGCTTGCCTGCCCGCCTTCATGGCCCATGAGCACGGGTTGAGCGTGGCTGGCCAGCCTGAGCAGACCATGAGCATCGAGATCTGGCTGGCGGTGCATGAAGACGTGCGCGCCACGCCGCGGATAAAGGCTGTGACCGATTTCCTGCACCAGCAGATCAAGCCCCTGTTGCGCTTGTGAATTCCTGCAGGTCCCACGTGCAGCAACACGGAATTTGCCCGCATGGCCAACGCGAGTACGCTGCACCTATTCAAAGGCTGACGAGGACACACTGATGCAATACGTGAAATTGGGTACCACCGGGTTGGACATTTCCAGGTTGTGCCTGGGCTGCATGACCTTCGGCGAGCCGGATGCCGGCACGCACCCCTGGACACTGGGCGAAGACGCGAGCAGGCCCATCATTCGCCATGCCGTCGAGCAGGGCATCAACTTTTTCGACACGGCCAATAGCTATTCCGCGGGCACCTCAGAGGTGATCCTCGGCAAACTGCTCAAGGAATTCACCCGGCGTGACGAGACGGTGATCGCCACCAAGGTTTTCTACCCGGCCAACATGTGGCAGGGCGCCAGCCGTCCCAATGAGCAAGGGTTGTCGCGCAAGGCGATCATGACCAGTATCGACGCCAGCCTGTCGCGTTTGGGCACCGACTACGTCGACCTGTACCAGATCCACCGCTGGGACTACACCACAACCATCGAAGAGACCATGGAAGCGCTCAATGACGTGGTCAGGGCGGGCAAGGCCCGCTATATCGGCGCTTCGTCGATGTATGCCTGGCAATTTGCCAAGGCGCAGCAGGTAGCCGCCAGCAACGGCTGGAGCCGTTTCGTGTCGATGCAGAACTTCCTGAACCTGCTGTACCGTGAAGAAGAGCGCGAAATGATTCCCCTGTGCCTGGACCAGGGCGTCGGGCTCATGCCTTGGAGCCCCATGGCACGTGGTCGCCTGACCCGCCCCAACGGGCAGCAGACCGAACGGACCCGCACCGATCTGTCCGGGCAGTCATTCTTCGAGAAAACCGAGGCGCAAGACGGACGCGTCATCGACGTGGTCGAACAGATTGCCCAGGAGCGTGGCGTGCCGATGGCCCAAGTGGCGCTTGCTTGGGTGCTCGGCAAGCAAGGGGTCAGCTCGCCCATCGTCGGTGCGTCCAAGCCTGCGCACCTGGACGACGCCTTGGCCGCCATCGACCTGCGCCTGACGGCTGAGGAGACCGCTCGACTCGAGGCACCCTACGTGCCCCATGCAGTCACGGGTTTCAAATAGCATCACGCCTTCCCTGCGACCATTGGCCACCCGTTTTCCTACACGTGGTGGTCAATGCGTGCTGTCTGCTCTGGGTAGAAGTACTACAATGCACGCCCCAGTAATCTGCGTGTTGTTTACCCATGAAATCATTGCGTTACGCCCTTCATCTACTTCTGATTCTAAGTAGCCCTGCCTGGGCAAACCCGCCCTCCACTTTTGCCGAAGCCAAGGTCGTGGCCAAGCAGCAGATCTACATGGACCAGGGCAAGAGCGCCATGGGCGAGCTGTATTGCGGCTGCCAATGGACATGGGTAGGCAAGTCAGGCGGACGGATCGACGCGGCTTCGTGTGGCTACCAGACCCGCAAACAGCAAAACCGCGCCGAGCGCACCGAGTGGGAGCACATCGTGCCGGCCCATACCTTCGGCAACCAACGCCAGTGCTGGAAAAACGGCGGCCGGGAGCACTGCGTGGACAGCGACCCGGTCTTCCGCGCCATGGAGGCCGACCTCTTCAACCTCTACCCTGCCGTGGGTGAGGTCAACGGTGACCGCAGCAATTTCAACTACGGGATGGTCAGTGGCAACCAGGGCGAATATGGCCAGTGCACGACCAAGGTGGATTTTGCCCAGCGCGCGGCCGAGCCCAGGGATGAAGTCAAGGGCCTGGTCGCCCGTACCACGTTCTACATGTTCGATCGCTACCGCTTGAACATGTCGCGCCAACAGCAACAGCTGCTGATGGCATGGGACCGCCAGCACCCCGTTTCAGCCTGGGAAAAAGAGCGCGACAGACGCATTTCCGCCATCATGGGCCACGCCAACCCGTTCGTCACGGGCGAACGCAAGTGGACCCTGAACTACACCCCCACGGGCGATGGCGTGCAGCCGTCGCTGGCGGCGCCTGCCCGTACCACCGTAGCAAGCCAAGCCCCCGTGGGCGCCGTGCTGGGCAACCGCAACAGCCACGTGTATCACTTGTCTGCCGGGTGCCCGGGCTATCACCAGGTCGCGCCCAAGAACCAGGTCGCCTTCGCAACCGAGGTAGAAGCCCAGGCAGCGGGCTACCGCAAAGCCGGCAACTGCCGCTGATCGACCACCCTCACCGGCGGCGCATCAGCCGTTGACCGCGTTGGCTGGGCGTCTACCCGCCAGCGCGGCGAGCATGTTGTCCACGGCGCAACGCGCCATCGCTTGCCGGGTTTCTTCGGTGGCCGAACCTATGTGCGGGGTGGCCACCACGTTAGCCAGCCGCAGCAAAGGCGAGTCCACCGCCAATGGCTCCTGAACGAACACATCCAGGCCCGCGCCGCGGATGCGCCGTGTTTCGAGGGCATCGATCAGCGCCTGTTCGTCCACGACACGCCCTCGGGAGATGTTGATCAGGATGGCCGCAGGTTTCATCAGCGCCAGTTCCTTGCGCCCGATCAGCCCCTCGGTAGCTGCGCTCAACGGGACGGTGAGGCAGACGAAATCTGCCTGCGCCAATAGCGCGTCCAGCGCAACGCGTCTGGCCCCGTAGCGGGTCTCGACGTCAGGCTTGGGTCGCTGGCTGTGGTAGATCACCTGCATGCCGAAACCCGCGGCCGCCCGCCGCGCCAGTGCTTCGCCGATACGCCCCATGCCGACGATGCCCAGCGTCTTGCCGTGTACGTCGCTGCCGAACTGCGCAGGGCCAAGGCTTGATTGCCAATGACCATCGCGCACCCAGTTGGCCAGTTCCACCACCCGCCTGGCCGTGGCCAGGATCAGTGCGAAGCCAGTGTCGGCCGTGGTTTCGGTCAACACATCGGGCGTATTGGTGAGCACGATGCCGCGTCGATCAAGGTCGGTGATGTCGTAGTTGTCCACCCCCACCGACACACTGGAAATGACCTCAAGCTCGGGCGCCAGGTCGAGCAGGCTGGCATCCAGGCGCAAACTGGCGCCTAGCAAGCCGTGGGCGCCGGGCAGCGCATCACGCAAGCGCGCCATCCCATCGGGGCGGGCCAGGTCGACGGTGGTGACCTCTGCCGCGGCCTGAAGGCGCGCGAGCAAGTCGTGGGACAACGCCTTGTACAACACGATGCGTTTTTTCATGTTGGGTTCCTGAAGGGGGTGGCCGGACGCAGGCAAGGCGTCTTGGCGCGCCCGGAGGTGGTTGAGTTGTTCAGCGCTGCGGTCAGGGCGACGGCACACAGCAGCGCGCCACACATGAACAGGTACGAGGCCGCAGGGCTACCCGTGGCGCCGTTGAGGTACCCCACCAGCCACGAGCCACCGAACGAGCCCAGCGCGCCCATGCTGTTGATCAAGGCCATGGCGCCACCGGCCACGTTGGCCGGCAGAATCTCGGGCACGATTGCGAAGAACGGGCCGTAGGGGGCATACATGCAGGCCCCGGCGACCACCAGCAGGGCATACGACAACCAGAAGTGCTCGGTCCCCAATGCGTAGGAGCCGTAGAAAGCGAGCGCTGCCACCAGCAGCGGTGGCCACACGAAGCGCTTGCGCCGTTGCATCCGATCAGAGGCCCAGGAGACGCCCACCATGGCGATCACCGCCGCCAGGTAAGGCACCGAGGCCAGCCAGCCGGCCTCGACGATGTCGACGTTGGCCGCCTGCTTGAGGATCGAGGGTAGCCACAGCACGAAGCCATATACGCCAATGCTCCAGCAGAAATACTGCAGTGCCAGGATGATCACCTGCGGCGAGCGAAACGCCTCACGGTAGTTCTTGACCGGCTTGATGCCCTGCTGCTCTGCCGCCAGTGCCTGTTGCAGATCATTTTTCTCCTGCTCGCTCAGCCAGGAAACCTGCGCAGGCCGGTCATCGACCAGGCGCCACCAGCAAAACGCCCAGATCACCGCCGGCAAGCCTTCGATGATGAACATCCAGCGCCAGTCGAAATGCTTGATCAGGTAGCCCGATACCACCGACATCCACAGGATGGTCACTGGGTTGCCCAGCATCAGGAAGGTGTTGGCGCGCGAGCGTTCCGCACGGGTGAACCAATGGCACAGGTAGACCAGCATGGCCGGCATCACCGCCGCCTCCACCACGCCCAGCAGAAAACGGATGCCGATCAGCATGTACACGTTGCTGACCATGCCGGTCAGCGTGGCCAGCCCACCCCACAGGATCAGGCAGACGAAGATAAGCTTCTTGACGCTGCGCTTTTCGGCATAGATAGCACCTGGCACCTGGAAGAAGAAGTAGCCCAGAAAGAACAGCGCGCCCAGTAGCGAGGACAGCACAGGGGTGATGTGCAGGTCTTCGGCCATGCCCGATGCTGCTGCGAAGCCGTAGTTGGCACGGTCCAGGTAGGCAAGGCTGTAGGTGATGAACACGATGGGGATGATGTACCACCAACGGCGTGGCGCCAGGCTTGTACGTTTCATGGTGAGTTTCTCCTGAGCTTGTTGTTTTTGTGCGACAGGTGATTCAGGCCGTGCGTATTTCAGGGTTATGTGGGAATTCGTATGCCGTCAGGTCGTGCCGGCGCGGCAAGCCCTCCATGTCACCGCGCGACTGCACGGCGCGGCTGCCGCACCAATTGCCACGGGCAACGGCGTGCTCGACGGGCTGGCCTTCGAGCAAGGCGCTGAGCACACCGACGGCGAAGGCATCGCCAGCGCCCACGGTGTCGACCACCCATGGCGCGGGTACGGCCGCGACCTGGCCCTCGTCGTTGGCGCTGCGGTAATAGGCGCCCGCCTCGCCCAGCTTGATCACCACCAGGTCCACACCAAGGTCCAGGTAAAAGCCGGCGATCTCGGCAGGTGTCTGACGCCCCGTGAGCAGACGCCCCTCCTCCAGCCCCGGCAACACCCAGTTGGCCTGGGCAGCAATGGCGTTGATCTCCTCGACCATGCGCTGCTTGTCGGGCCATAGCGTCGGGCGCAGGTTGGGGTCGAATGAGATGGTGCGACCGGCTGTGCGCATCTGGCTGACCAACGCCTGGGCCAGCGTCCGACAGCCATCCGACAGCGCCAGCGGAATGCCGGTTACATGCAGGTGGCCCGCGCTCAGCCAGGCAGGATCCAGCATCGAAGCACTCATGTGGCTGGCTGCCGAGCCACGCCGGAAATACTCGACGACCGGATCACTGCCGTCATCGCAGCGCGCCTTCAGTTGAAAACCCGTAGGATGAGTGGGGTCAACCTGCACATCAGCGCAGTCGAGCCCTTCTGCACGCAAGCTGTCGAGCACGAAGCGCCCCAGCGAGTCGTTGCCTACCCGGCTGATCCAGCGCACGCCAAAGCCAAGCCGCGACAACCCGATGGCGACATTGCTGTCGGCGCCGGCGATGCGTTTGCCGAAACGCTCGACCTGTGCGAGATCCCCCACATCGTCGGCCACGAACATGGCCATGGTCTCGCCGAAGCACAACACGTCATGATCAGGCATGGCTCAGCTCCCGTACGCAGCGACGCGCACCGAGGGTGGACAGTTGACGTACATGGCTGCGCGTCACGGTCAGCAAGTCTTCGCCAAGCAGCGGGTATTCGACCGCGCGCGCGACCCCAGGGGTGAAATGGGCCAGCACCTGCTGCCAGTGCTCAAGGTCGGATGCTTGAGGTGCAGTGGCTACCAGCCGCCCGGTGGCATGGCGTATCACTGCCTTGCAATGCACGTACTCCACCCAACGTCCAAGCCGGCTGGCCGCTTCCAGCACTGGCTCGTCCAGCCACTGCCAGTTGCCGATGTCGAACGTCATGCCGACGCGCACACCGCACGCCTGTGCCTGTTCGAAGAAACCCACGAGCGGCGCTATCCGCCCACCGTGCTCAGTCTGGTCGTTCTCGACCAGCAATACCGGGCCGTCCTCGGACAGCAGCGCCCGTAATGCCCGCATGTCGACGTCACCCCGGTAATGCCCCAGGGACACCTTCACCGCCACAGCTCCAAGTGCCTTGGCGATGCGCAGCTTGGTCTTCAACTCGGACGCGAGGTCCCCTTGGGCGCACCAGAGCTCCAGCGGCGTGGAGTACAGACATTGCAGCCCTGCACCGGCGATGAAAGCACCCAGGGCAGTCGGGTCGGGCTGGCATGAGAACAACTCCTCACGTAACTCCACGCGGCTTGCCCCGGCGCTGGCCAGCAGATCGATGAACTGCTCCTGGCCGCGTTGTCGGACGAAGTCTGCGCCGTAGCTGGACAGGCTGATGGAAACAGGATTTGCATGCATTGTTATTGTCCTATGAAACCGGTTTCATTTTTAAGCGGCAGGCATCGCGGGCAAGGCACAGGCCGCCGTTGTGTTCAGCGTGGGTGGGTGGAACCTCGTATGATCAGCGACGCTTTGAAATCGATGCGCCGGGCGGCGCCTTGTTCACCGTGCAGGCGACTGAGCAAGTGTTCGAAGGCTGCCATACCGATGCGTTCGGTGGGCTGCGCCAGGGCCGTGATGCCGTTGCCAACCAAGGGGTACCAGTCAAGGTCGTCCAATGCGATCACCCCGACCTCACCGAACAGCGCATGGCCGGCCTCGCGCAATGCGGTGGTCACCGCCAGCGTCGCAACGCCATTGAGGGTGAAAAGTGCCTTGGGACGGGTGCCGTCGCTCCCCAGGAAGCGGGTGATCGCTTGCGACAGTTCAGGGCCGGTTGGCACCACTTGGCACTGCATGTCAGCACGGGTTTGGACAAGGGCTGTCAACGCCTGGACGCGCTCGGCTCGCGAGCTGGTACCGTCCAGCGGCTCGGTTATGGCGAGAATGTTTCGGTAACCACGGGCGTGCAGATGCTCGATACCCTGCTGCATCGCATGCGCATTGTCCAGGCCGACCAGGTCGGCGTTGAGCTCAGGCAACTGCCGGTCGACCAGCACGATGGGCAGGTCACGCATGACGGTAAGCAACTCACCCGGGTGGTGGCCCAGGGTGTTCACGATCAGCCCTTCCACGTTGTATGACTGCAAGGCGCGCAGGTGGTGGCGCTCTTGCTCGTCATCGCGGTTGGTGTTGCACACGACCAGGCTGTAGCCATGCTGGCGGCACGCCGTCTCCACGCCGTGCATAACGGCGACCGAATAGGGGTTGAGAATATCGGCGACCAACATGCCGATCAGCCGTGTCTGCCCGCGCTTGAGCCCGCGCGCCATCTGATTTGGCCGATAGCCAAGCTGCTCGATCACCTCGCCCAGGCGCTGGGCCGTGGCATCGGCCAGCAATTGGCGATCACCCCCTATGTACCGGGAAACGGTGGCCTTGGAGACGCCTGCGACACGGGCCACCTCGCTGATGGTGACACGGTCGCGCACTGGCGCGGGTGCTGGGCTCATGATGGGACCTTATGGTTGTTGTGATCATGATGAAACCGGTTTCACTAGAACAAAAACACCTGTGCGCGTCAATCCACCGTTGATCGGGAATCCTCCGTGTCGCCTGTTTGCGGGTAGATACCGTCTTGATCCTCACCTCCCAAGTACGATTTGAGGGTCAAGACGGTATCTATCTTGGTCCTGTATTGGCTGAGATAGCGCAGGCTTGGACTTGGCAGAAGCAACTGCTAACGCCGCCTCTGAGGCTAGCCGATTTCCGGGAACGGTCTTGCCGGTCCTCCGACCCGGCTAGACCGCTCCTACCCCACAGTCCCAACACAGTCGTTCTGGCAGCGGCCTAACTACAGTCAACAACGTCTAATGCTCGGTCACCTGCCCGAGGTCATCACCCGATGTCTGCTTCATGTCGCTTGTGCGCAGCTTTTTCACCGCCTTGACCTCGATAGGCTCCCCTTGGTTACCCCAACTGGTGCGAATGAAGTTGACCACGTCAGTCACCTCCTGATCGCTCAGGCGCCAGCCATAGGCCGGCATGGTGAAGGTCGAGGGCGCAGTGCGGGTCGCAGGCAGGGTCCCGCCCTTGAGGATCAAATGGATCAACGAGGTAGCATCCTGGGTCTGCACCACCGGGTTACCGGCAAGCGCTGGGTAGACGCGCGTGTATCCCTTGCCATCGGTACGGTGGCAGGCGGCGCAATTGTCGATATACACCCCAGCCCCAGGCTTGCTGTCGTCGCCCTTCCACAACGCATCCGCTACTTGCCGGTCATAGACGTGGGGCGTGTCATTCGGATTGCTGGGCGGCAAGGTCTTCAAGTAGCGCGCGATGGCCGTCAGGTCGGCGTCGCTCATGTACTGCATGCTGTGCTCCACCACATCGCTCATGCCACCGAACACGGCACTGGTGTCGCTGCGGCCAGTCTTGAGAAACTGCACCAGTTGCGCCTCGCTCCAACTGCCCAGGCCATCCTTGTGATCGCCTCGCAGGTTCTTCGCCACCCAACCTTCGAGCGGCGCGCTGCCGGCCAGGAAGGCATCGCCCTCCTCTGCACTTAACGCTTTTTCCTGCATGGTCAGTGCCCTTGGGGTATGGCAGGCACCGCAGTGGCCCAGGCCTTCGACCAGGTAAGCTCCGCGATCAACCACCGGATCTCGCTCGGGCAATGGCTGCCAGGGTTCAGGGTCCGGGGCGAATACACCGCGCCAGATCGACAACGGCCAACGCATGCTCAAGGGCCAAGGAATGTCCGTGTCCTTGTTCGGCTCCTGCACGGGGGCCACGCCTTTCATGAAGTAGGCGTACAACGCCTGCATGTCGGGTTCGGTCAACCGGGCATAGGACGGGTATGGCATGGCCGGGTACAGCGTACTGCCATCCTTGCGGACCCCATGGCGCAGGGCACGGTCGAAATCTTCGAAACTGTAATGACCAATGCCCTCGGATGAAGGGGTGATGTTGGTCGAGTAAATCGTGCCGATCGGCGTTTCCATCGGCAGTCCACCTGCGAACGGCTTGCCGTCTTTGGCCGTGTGGCACGCCACACAGTCCCCTGCCCGCGCCAGGTACTCACCCTGGCTGACCAGCGCCGGCTCGTCCTGCGCTGCCTGCGCCGTCATGCCCACCCCAACCAGGACCGTGGCGATCAACATTCTGTTCATGCTCATCGCTCCTTACACCGCCACCAAGGGGCCGGGGTTCTTCAAATACCGTTCACGAATGGCCCGTGCCGACCAGTAGGTCAGCGCAGCGACCAGGCCGGTCGGGTTGTAGCCAAGCCCTTGCGGGAATGCCGAGGCCCCAGGCACGAACACGTTGTGCACATCCCAGCACTGCAAATAGCGGTTCAAGGCGCTGGTTTTGGGGTCGGTGCCCATGATCGCCCCACCGTTGAGGTGAGTGGTCTGGTAGGTGGCAGTATTGAAATGCTCGTTCACTTGCTTGCCCAGCACCGCAATGGCCTTGGGGTTCATGGCCTTGGCGATGGCGCTGAGCTTGCCGACCATGAACTGATTCATGCGGATGTCGTTTTCCTGCCAATCGAAGGTCATGCGCAGCAGCGGCAGGCCATAGGCATCACGGTAGGTTGGGTCCAGGTCCAGGTAATTGCCGCGGTAAGACTGGTGCGCGCCGTGCGCATCCATGGAGATCTGGTGGGTGTAGTAGTCGGCCGTGGCCTTTTTCCAGGCGCTGCCCCAGGCGGGGGTGCCCGGGGGGTTGCCTACACCTGCGATGGGCCGCGTCCCTGCCTGGTTGACCCACATCGGTGAGCCACCGACGAAGCCGTGGGGGCCATGGTCGAAATTGTCGGCGTTGAAGTCGTCGATCGCCACGCCATTGCCACCGGCGCCGATGAAGTTGTTGGTGTGCAAGTCCTTGTCGAAGAAGGCCTTGACGGTGCCCATGTTCTGATAGGCGAAGTTGCGCCCGACCACACCCTCATTCTTGACCGGGTCGTAGGGCTTGCCGATGCCAGAAAGCAGCATCAGGCGGACATTGTTGAACTGAAAGGCCGACAGGATCACCAAATCAGCCGGCTGTTCGACTTCACGGCCCTGGGCATCAATATAGGTCACGCCGGTCGCACGCTGCTTGCTGTCGTCCAGGTTCACCTTCAGCACATGGGCATTGGGCCTTAGCTCAAAGTGCTCCACCTGGCGCAACGCTGGCAGGATGTTCACGTTGGGCGACGCCTTGGAATACATGTAGCACACGTAGCCGCTGCAGAAGCCGCAGAAATTGCACGGCCCCATCTGAGCGCCATACGGGTTGGTGTAAGGGCCGGATGTGTTGGCCGAGGGCAGGTTGTAAGGGTGGTAGCCCAACGACGAGGTGGCTTTCTGGAAAACCTGGGCCGACACCACGTTCTTCTGCGAGGGCAGCGGGAACGGATTGGAGCGGTCTGGGGCAAACGGGTTGCCGCCCTTGCCCTGCCCGACCAGCTCACCCTTGACCGTCCAGGCCTGGCCAGAGGTGCCGAACACCTTCTCGGCAAAGTCGAAGTAGGGTTCCAGTTCTTCGTAGCTGACGCCGAAATCCTGAATGGTCATGTCCTGGGGAATGAACGATTTGCCGTAGCGCTCTTCGTAGTGGCTGCGCATGCGCAGCTCCATCGGGTCGACCCGAAAGTGCACCCCCGACCAGTGCAAACCGGCACCGCCCACGCCCTTGCCAGGCAAGAACGCGCCCAGCTGGCGGTACGGCAGCGCTACATCGTTGACGGTATGGCGTATGGTCACCGTTTCCTTGGAAAGGTCCACGAACAGTTTCTTGCGCACGCTGTAGGTCAGCTCGTCGATGACTTGCGGATAACTGCCGTCAGGGTACGTGTCCTGCATAGGCCCGCGCTCCAGCGCAACCACGTGCAGGCCGGCCTCGGTCAGCTCCTTGGCCATGATGGCCCCGGTCCAGCCAAAGCCGACGATCACGGCGTCGACCTTCTTCAATGCATTGGCCATGGCTCAGGCCCTCTCGCCGCGAATGGATACAGGGGGGAACGGGTAGCGCTCGTTGCGCTCGGCCCAATCCATGAAGTCGGCGCGCGCTCCGGGAAAGCCGATGAGCTTCCAGCCGACCATGCCCTGGTTGCCGCCGTGCACCGGATCGCAGAAAAAGCCTTCGCGCGTGTTCTGCAGCAGCAGGCTGAAAAAGGCCTTGGCCGGCACGTCCTGCAAAGTCAGCTCGCCAGATTCCAGCTGCGCCAGCACCTTGTCCTGCTGCTCGGGGCTGCGTGCGTGGAAGGCTTTGTTACCGTTGGCCAGGCACCATTGGTGAACACCCGCGATACCTAGGCGGTAAATTTGTTGCGGGGTCAGTTGCAATTGATAGCCAAGCTCTGGCGCCGCATCGGCCTTGAACGGACCTTGCATGTACCACAGCCCGCCACTGGCGTAAGCAGTGCCCATCTGGCGGTCGATATACTGCGCAGCGCCGGCCTCGAGGGCCCCAGGCCCTAGCTCGTCGGCTGGAATGAGACGGCTGACCGCTGCTTGGACAAAAGCGAACTCCTCTGGGGTGAAGAACGCAGGATGGTAGGCAGTGTCAGCGGGCTTGGGTTCGGGCTGCTCAGGCTGGCGTACCGGCTCGGCCAGTGCGGTGGCACTGCCCAGGCCAATGCCGGTACTGGCCACCGTTACCACTGGTATCAAGGTCAGGGTCTTGCGCAGGAAGTCCCTGCGGGGGTTGTCCGGTACGTGCTCAGACATGTGTAATCCTCATCATCAATCGGCTACCGCGGCCATGGCACGATGATGACCATCAACAGACGGATGGCGTTCAGAAACGTTTTGAATTAATTGGTGCCTCACTGATAGTGAACACCCATGAACTCCAGCTTTCCTCTGCTGGGTAACAGGCCAACTGGAATACGCAGACTGATGATCCAATCCGATCTGGACCTGTTCGGGGCCCAACCGCAGCACCTGGCACCCAGCACAGTCCTGTTGCCAGGCGTCGCGCTGGAAGATGTCGAGCACGTGCTGGATGCGCTTCGCCCGATACTGCGTTGCGCGCCCTGGCGGCACATGCGTACCCCTGGCGGTTTGAACATGGCCGTGGGCCTGACCAACTGCGGCGCACTGGGTTGGATCAGTGACGAACGCGGTTACCGATACAGCCCCGTGGACCCGCTGTCTGGTAGACCCTGGCCGGCGATGCCGCCCGTACTGCTGACCTTGGCCACGCAGTGCGCTGCGCGTGCAGGGTTCGAGGGCTTCGTACCGGATGCGTGCCTGATCAATCATTACCAACCAGGTATCCGCCTGAGCCTGCATCAGGACCGCGACGAGCAGGATTTCAGCCAACCCATCGTGTCCCTCTCGCTGGGTTTGCCTGCCGTATTCCTAATGGGTGGATTGCAACGTTCAGACAGAACCCAGCGTATCGCCTTGAATCATGGCGATGTGCTGGTGTGGGGTGGTGAAGACCGTCTACGCTTTCATGGTGTACTGCCCATCAAGCCTGGCGTGCACCCGCGCATGGGCCCGCGCCGCATCAACCTGACGTTTCGCAAGGCAGGCGCCTGAACGCCAACGCAATCGAATTGAACGCATGAAGCAGGATTGAACTCCCATGCAGCCTGCAGCCTCCTCAAGTTTCTTCCCTAAAGGAGATCGTCATGACAAATCGACATGCCCCAGCACGTACCACGGTCGGAGAGCAGCGACCATGAGAATGCCAGGCCGCGCTCCTAATGCATCGGTACAACTTGACTACGTCCGCGATACCCTGTTCGGACCCGTGGCGCAAAGTGTCGAGTGCCAGTGCCAGCTCGCACCGCTCAACCTTCAAGGGCGGCCTGCACTGCGTCTGCACATCTGCCCGCCCCTGCCTAACAAGGTGCACCGAGCGCACAGTGTCGCATTCATCTGGGACGGACGCAGTTACCATGGTGTTGTCAGAGACCAGGGCAAGTGCGGCGACGGTGGGCTCAACCTTCTGCTCGAACTGCAGTGACGGCCGGTTAGAAGCGTCGGTTGCGCCGCGCTGTCAGGCCAACTTCTTCGAGTACACGGGAGCGCCGTCGCGCATTGCGTGTAATTGGCCGACCAGATTGACCAGGTCCCTGCTGCTGTTGAGGCTGCTGAGCGGGACATCACAAAGCGTGACGGCCTGTGTCAGATCCTGACCATTTCCAAGGCGGATGGTCAGGTGTGCGCCGTCGGCGCAGCTGATTTCACACCGATCTGGCAAGCAGGCCTGCTCGATCATCTGTCGCAGTTCCAGTGTCGATACGCCTATCAGAGACATTGCAGAGCCCTCTTTAAATTAGCTGTGGGTGAATAGGCCTGGGGTGTCAGGCACAGGATCACAGGAAGAGGAACCTGTCGGGGCGCATGCAACGATGCGGTATCGAAGTGCTGGGTTCCATCTGCACCTTAGTTGAAGAACACGCCGAGTGCTGGGTAGTTCGAGCCGTATCGAATCGGTGCGACGGGTGGTGGTTAGCGCCCTGGGACGGTGCGCGTTCAGGGCATCCGGCCAAACTTCCCTGACTTGAACCCTTCGATGGACTCGATGATTTCATCCCGCGTGTTCATCACGAAGGGGCCGTATGCCACCACCGGCTCGTCGATAGGCTCGCCGCTCAGCACCAGCACACGAGCGTGCTGCGGGGCTTCGAGCAGCAAGTCGGCGCCGTCACGGGCCAATATCGTCACCGAGCACGGGCCAGCCTCACAGACCTGGTTCAGCCGCACACCGCCTTGGAGGCTCACCACTGCAGCCGTGCGGCCTGCCGGGACGGGCAGCACCAGTTTGGCGCCGGCCTCAAGGTTCAGATCCCACACGTCCATTGGCGTGAAAGTGCGAGCCGGGCCGCTCGCGCCTTGATACTCTCCTGCGATCACACGCAGGCTGCCCACGCCCGCACCCAAGTCCACCGTGGGGATATCGGCGCTGGCCAGGGTCTGATAGCCGGCCGGCGCGCGCTTGAACCGGGCCGGAAGGTTCACCCATAGTTGCACCGACTCCAGCACGCCGCCGCTGCGGGCGAACCCAGGTGAATGAAACTCTTCATGAACGATGCCGTCTGCAGCGGTCATCCACTGAACGTCACCCGGTCCTATGACCCCGCCAGCGCCAGTGGAATCGCGGTGCTCGAGTTCGCCCTGGTAAACGATCGTGACCGTCTCGAAACCCCGGTGTGGGTGAGCTCCGACCCCGCGGCGCGCCGAGGTGGAGGCAAAGGTGTGGGGGCCGGCGTAATCGAAAAGCAGAAACGGGCTGGTGCGACTGACGTCGTCGTCATAGGTGAACAGGCTGCGGACCGGAAAGCCATCGCCGACCCAGTGCCCGGCAGGGTTGGAACGGGTATTCAAAATCGTCTTCATCGTGCGCTCCTCAACGTGCGGGGGCCACCATAACGTTGCATCGACTCACGGGCTAGCGACCTGGAACGGTCCAGCGTGTTCTATGGGTAGGACGCTGGATCGGAGGAAAGCCAGCACCTCCTGCGCCGCAGCCTCAGGATTTTCCTGCATGAAACAGTGTCCGCCGGCGACCTTCTGCGCACTGACATGAGGGTTGAGCGCTGCCAGCCGTATCGCCGAGGCCTGTACATAAGGGTAGGTCTGGCTGCCGTACACCACACGCGTCGGCACGCTGATACGCGCCAGGCTCGACCACAGGTGGCATGGATAGGTACTGAAAATGTCCACTTCGCGGCTTGGACGGCACTTGAGCATTACACCCCCTTCGCCTTCGGCGATCGCGTGCGCCACGTAGGCCTGCAATGCCGCGTCGCTCCAGCCTTTGAAAATGCCCCGCCCTTGCAGGGAAGTCATGGCTGAGGGGCGGTCCGGCCAGGTGCTGCGCCTGCCGGCCGTTTTGCGCGCCAGCGCATGGTGCCGATTCAACCCGAAGCAGGCGGCCAGCTTCATCGAAAACAGCATGCGGCGGCTGAAGATCACCGGGTCGAGTAGCACCGCGCGCTCGAACAGCTGCGGCTCATTGGCCAGCAGCAACCCGGTGAGCACTCCACCGAAACTATGACCGATGGCAAGCCGGGGTACGTTGCCATACTCAGCCACGTGTGCGCTGAAGGCTTCGGCGGCCAGCGCTGCCGTGCGGTTCCAGCCACGGAATGGGCCGCCGTGGTCACTGTCCCCGTGCCCCTGGACGTCGCTGAGCCAAAGATCGAAGTGCTGCCCCAGGTGCATCAGCAACGGTTGATAGGCCAGCGAGCAGAACCCGTTGCCGTGCAGAACGTGCAGCAGGGGCCGCCCTGTAGGCTCGCTGCGCCAGCCGCGCAGGGTGAACCCTTCGCTACAGTCGTGGGACCACGGTGTCAGTTGCATGATGGGCGCTGCCTTCTGCATCAAGGGTGAAACGCCGATTCTACAAACAGCAGCGGGTAGAGAGAAATGACCAGCAGTGCAGCCATCAGGACATTGAACAGCATCAGCCAGCGCGGGTTCTGCAGCAGGCCGCGCAGCGCACTGCCGAACATGACCCATACCCCCACGCTGGGCAGGTTCACCAAAGCGAACAAGGCGGCGATGACCGCCACGTTAGCAACGTAGCCTTGCGCCGGGGTATAGGTGGTTATTGCGCCGATGGCCATGACCCAGGCCTTCGGGTTGACCCATTGGAAAGCAGCCGCGGCCCAGAAGCCAATAGGCTTGGGCTCTGCCGTAGAAGCGCTGCCAACCGGCCCTGAGGTGGCGATTTTCCAAGCCAGGTACAGCAGATAGCCCGCGCCGGCATAGCGCAGTACGGTGTAGAGCGCAGGCCAGGCCTTGAACACCTCTCCCAGGCCCAGGCCGACGGCAAGCACCATGATCATGAACCCGACGCTGACGCCCAGCGCATGTGGCACCGAGCGACGCACACCGAAATTCACGCCCGAAGCCAATAGCATGGTGTTGTTGGGCCCAGGAGTGATGGAAGAAACGAATGCGAACAGGACGAAGGCGATCAGCAGGTCGAGCGAGGCGAACATGACGGGTATTCCACTGGGTTCAGGAAAGGGTTCACACTAGCCCAGTGCACTCTTCACCCTTGCAGTACAGATACAGAGAATTTTGCAGATACACGTAGCTGTACCACTCGCAGCCGATAAAGGATAAGCGCTCGATGAGTCTTGTAATTCGCCCTGCCCTACGCACTGACGCCCAACAGATCCTGGATTTCATTACCGAATTGGCCGAGTACGAGCGCGCCCGCGACGAAGTGCTGGCCACTCCCCAGGACATCGAGCGCAGCCTGTTCGATGCAGGCAGCACCGTTCATTGCCTGATGGCCGAACGTGAGGGCCGTGCGATTGGTTTTGCCATCTACTTCTACAGTTACTCGACCTGGCTTGGGCGTAATGGCATCTACCTGGAAGACCTCTACATCGCGCCCAACGACCGTGGCGATGGCGCCGGACGTCAGTTGCTCAGGCACATTGCCAAGCAGGCGGTTGCCCAAGGCTGCGGCCGTCTGGAATGGAGTGTGCTGGATTGGAACGAGCCGGCCATTGGGTTTTATGACGCACTAGGGGCGCAACCGCAGAACGAGTGGCTGCGGTATCGGCTCGATGGCGAGCGGCTGATTGCGTTCGCTCAGCAATGATCAAGCGCTTGCCCGCGTGGCGTGTGCATTTGACGCAGCGCAGCGCTCGTGCTTTTCTATCGCATTGCGTCAGGTGCCCCTAGAGGGTGAAACGGGAAATCGGTGCGTCGCAGGCCTGTCAGGCAGGCTTTGACTATTCCGGTGCTGCCCCCGCAACGGTAAGCGAGTGAGGCGTCTTTACCACTGTGCCAGGAGATTCGGCATGGGAAGGTGACGCTGCCCAGGAGATACACTCCTCCTCGCAAGCCCGGAGACCGGCCTGGCGTCCATCAACACCCCGCGGTGGGCGGGCGCTGTCGCATTCCTGCGGGTATCGCCTGCAGCTGCCGCGCCTGCCCGTCCCCAATACGCAGAGGAAGGCGCCAATGCCCGTCACAACCCGCCCGCACGTTAGCAGCATCGTTGCCCCCGTATCTCTCAGCCAACGCATTGTCGTCGCTGTAAGCGCCAGCCTGCTGGGCTTGTGCCTGGTCTACTTTGCCGGCTTCTCGCACATCGAAGCCGTTCACAACGCTGCGCATGACACCCGTCACAGCGCCGCCTTCCCCTGCCACTGAGTTGCCACCCATGATCACGCACATTGCCCGTACGGCGGGCTTCAGCGGACTGCTGGCGGCACTGCTGCTGACCGTGCTGCAAAGTTTGTGGGTCAGCCCGCTGATCCTGAAAGCGGAGACATACGAGGCATCGGCCCCGGCACATGCCCATGCCCAAGGTACCGAGGCTGCCCATGAGCACAGTGACGAGGCCTGGTCACCCGAAGAGGGTTGGCAGCGCACGCTCTCGACCACCGGCGGCAACCTGGTCGTGGCGGTGGGGTTCGCTTTGATACTGGCTGGCTTGTACAGCCTGCGCCAACCGCGCACCACGGCCAGTGGTGCTGCCTGGGGCCTGGCCGGTTTCGCCGTGTTCTGCCTGGCGCCCACGCTCGGGCTGCCGCCGGAGCTGCCGGGCACCGCTGCGGCGGACCTGGCGCAACGCCAGGTCTGGTGGGCTGGCGCTGCGGGTGCCACGGCCGTGGGCCTGGCACTGCTGGTATTTGCCCGCCACTGGGCCTTGAAGGGGGTGGGCGTCATTGTCCTGCTGCTGCCGCACGTGTTGGGTGCGCCTCAGCCTGAGGTGCACCAGAGTTTGGCTCCAGCGGCGCTGGAGACTCAGTTCCAGCTGGCGTCCTGGCTCACCAATGCAGCATTCTGGCTTGCCCTTGGCCTGATCAGCGCAGCGCTGTATCGCCGCTTCAGCCGACCAGAGTGAAGCCGTTCTACGCAGGGTTTGGCTGCCGCAGGGGTTGCCCGATGGACAGCTTGTTGACCTTGCTCGAACAAGGCCTCGCCCAGCGAGGCCTGGACCCTGCACACCTTCACGGTATCGCCAGCATCGATCTCAAGGCGCACGAGCCAGGGCTGCATGCACTGGCCAGCCACCTGGCGCTGCCCTTGGTGTTCTACCCTGCACCGCACTTGAATCGCTTCGAAACGCATCTGAGCCATCGCTCAGCCGTCGCCTATGCGCACAGCGGGTGCTGGGGCGTGGCAGAGAGTGCAGCGCTGGCCATGGCTGACCAGTACAATGGCGACCCGCAACTGCTGGTCACGCGTCGAACGCTGGGCCCTGCGACCCTGGCCATCGCTCACTGACCCCGCTCACCCTTGTCAATCATTCAGGAATACCATGACGGTTTACTTCATCGGCGCCGGCCCCGGCGACCCCGAGCTGATCACGGTCAAGGGGCAGCGCCTGATTCGCACCTGCCCTGTCATCATCTATGCCGGCTCTCTGGTCCCCCTTGCCGTTCTGGAAGGCCACTGCGCCGATACCCTGATCAACAGCGCAGAACTGCACCTCGAGCAGATCATCGACGCCATCGAGTGCGCCCATGCGCAGGGCAAGGATGTCGCGCGTGTGCACAGCGGCGATCCGAGCCTTTATGGCGCCATCGGTGAACAGATCCGCCATCTGCAGCGTCTTGGCATCGACTACCAGATTGTGCCAGGCGTCACCGCCGTGGCTGCCAGCGCCGCGTTACTGGGATGCGAACTGACCTTGCCCGACGTCGCCCAGAGCGTGATCCTGACCCGCTTCGCAGACAGCTCGCCCATGCCAGCCGGCGAGCAACTAGAGGCGCTTGCGCGTCATGGCACGACGCTAGCCATTCACCTGGGGGTCAAGCACCTGGCACGCATCGTCGAACAGCTACTGCCTCACTACGGTGGCGACTGCCCCGTTGCCGTGGTCTACCGCGCCACTTGGCCGGACCAGGATTGGGTGCGAGGCACATTGGACGACATCGTCGAGCGCGCCACTGTCAAAGGTTATCGCCGCACCGCGTTGATTCTGGTGGGCCGAGTACTGGGCGACACGCCGTTCGCCGAATCGGCCCTTTACCGTGCGGGGCATGCGCACCTGTACCGCGTCTAGCTTGCCAGCCAGTTCTGGTCCGGAACACACTGCGTACAGACAGTCCCGACAGGAATCACGCTTATGCTGGAATTGCGCCCCAACTGCGAGTGCTGTGATGCCGCCCTGCCCGGTGACAGCCTCGATGCCTTCATCTGCTCCTTCGAGTGCACCTTTTGCCGAGCGTGTGCGCAGGAACGTTTGCAAGGTCGATGCCCCAACTGCCAGGGCATGCTTGCAGCTCGACCCGCACGGGTTGGCAAATCGTTGGTAGAGCACCCTGCATCGTCACTACGCGTAAGTAAAGTACACACAGCGTGTAGCTGATCTTACGGTTCGGCGGCTAACGAGAGGCCAAACGCCGCTGAACCGGCCTGTTTTTTGTAGGAATTTTCAACGACCCCTTCAGGGCAATTCAACACTTCTATACTCGGCATTATCAAAGTTCGGTAATGGTCGTATCGTGCTGCGCTTCTGACTAACCCACTTACAGAAGTATTCCTGAATATCTCAGGAACTGGACCACATCTGAACAGGAGTTTTCCTAATGACCAACGTGCTGATCGTGGAGGACCACCCCATCGTCCGCTTATCTTTGCGCATGCTGCTCGAACATGAACGTTTCAATGTGATCGCAGAAGTGGGCAATGGCAGTGAAGTCGCGCAAATGGCACGCGAGCTGAAACCGGACGTGGTGATTCTGGACATCGGTTTGCCTGGGCTGGACGGGATGGAAGTCATCAAGCGCCTGCAATCGCTCGATCAGGTGCCCAAAATCATGGTCCTCACCGGCCAGGCAACTGACTTATATGTACGCCGCTGTCTGGACGCAGGCATCGGCGCATTCGTGACCAAGGAGGAAGATCACGAAGCCTTGCTGTTCGCGCTCAAGGCCCTGGTAAAGGGCTATTCGACGTTCCCGCAGATGTCGGTCAACAGCAATTCGCTGGAAAGCGAGCCGGTGCGCTTGGCGAGCCTTTCCAACCGCGAAATGGAAGTCCTCAGGCGCCTGGCACGTGGAGAAAGCAACAAGAACATCGGCAGCTGCATGAACCTCAGCGCCAAAACCATCAGCACCTACCGCGGCCGGATCATGGAAAAGCTCAAGACCGAGTCACTGGTGGAGATGGTCGATCTCGCCAAGCGTAACCACGTCTACTGAGCGGCGCATGACGATCAAACGCGTGCTGACGAGCACCGTCCTGCTGATGGTGCTGGCGTGCGCCGTCGCGCAGTCGCTGGCCAGCGAGACGCGCAGTTTGCTGGCCCGTTCAGTAAGTGCCACGCAGCCTTTGAATCTGCAAACGGCCGAGCGCCAGTGGCTGGACGCCCGCAAGCGCTTGGTGTTGGGCACCTCCCGGCCCGACTATCCGCCATTCGATATCAATGTCAGTCCCAATGACTACGAAGGCCTGACGGCAGATTACGTCGGCATCATCGCCGAGTTGTTGGGGATAGCCGTTGAAGTCAAACGTTTCGAAAGCCGTTATCAGGCTATAGAGGCGCTGCATGAAGGACGTGTGGACGTGCTGGGCAGCTCCAACAGCTTTGAGGCTGCAGACGCCGGGTTGAGCTTGACTACAGCGTATGCCGATGACCTGCCGGTGATCGTGACCCGCGAAGGCCAGCGCCTTGCACCTGCCCACGACCTTGCAGGGCTGCGTCTGGCCATGGTTGACCATTACCTGCCCGCCAATCGTGCCCGGGCCCTTTACCCGGCAGCGCAGCTGATTTTGTATCGCTCCACCCAGGCGGGTCTGGCCGCCGTGGCAATGGGCGAAGCGGACGCCTACTTGGGCGATGCAATCAGCACCGACTATCTGATCGGCAAGACGTTCAGCGGTGCCCTGCGGATCGATCACTTCTCACCGATTGTTCCTGAAGCGTTTGCCTTTGCAGTGGCACGCGATAACGATGCACTGCGTCAACTGCTCGACAAGGCACTGCGCCGGATTGGCGAAAGCGAGCGCCTGGCCATCCTCAAGCGCTGGAGCAACAGCAACACCAGCCTTTTGTTGCAGCGCCACCTAAGTGTACTGACCGACGAGGAGCAAGCCTGGATCACGGCTCACCCGGTCGTAGACGTGTTGATCAATCCGGCCTTGGCGCCCTTGACGTTCTACGATGACCAGCAGCGGCCCAGTGGCATAACCCTGGACCTGCTCAAACAAATTACCCTGAGGACCGGGCTGCAATTTCATACCAGGCAAGCCGAGTCCGCCCAGTCCATGATCGACCGCCTGGGCCAAGGCGACGCAATGATGATCGGCGCGTTGGGTTACGGCGCCGAACGGTCCAAGCACGTGCGCTACACACGGCCCTACCTGATCAGCCCGCGCGTGCTCGTTACCCGCGCCGATTACCCTGTGCAGGCCGGTGTCCAGCGCTTTGAACCGCAACGAATCGCGTTGATTCGCAGCTCTCCGCAGCGCGCCATGCTGCAACAGCGCTACCCCCAGGCCCGGCTTGTCGAAGTCGACAACCCTCTGGACCTGATGGAGGCTGTGGTCAATCGCAGTGCCGATGCCGCTTTGAGCAGCCATATCAATGCGGCTTACTACATCAGTCACGTCTTCAAGAACCGACTTCAGATCGCAAGCATCCTTGACGAAGATCCGGCCGTTGCGGCGTTTGCCGTCGCGGCCGATCAGCCACAATTGCAATCGATCCTGAACAAAGCCTTACTGAGCATCGCGCCCGAAGAACTCGAGCAATTGATCAATCGCTGGAGGACCAGCACCGTGGTCAGCGACAGCCCATGGCGCAACTACCGAGAACTGGCGCTACAGGTGTTGGTCCTTGCGGCGTTGCTGATCGCAGGTGTCGTCTTCTGGAACAGCTACCTGCGCAAACTGATCCAGAAGCGAGTCGAAGCCGAGCGCGCCCTGCAGACACAACTGGCGCTGAGTCGTGGCTTGCTGGAGCAGCTTCGCCATGCCAAGGATGAAGCCGAGCAGGCCAGCCTCATGAAAAGCACGTTCCTGACCACCATGAGCCACGAGATACGCACCCCCCATGAATGCCGTGATCGGCTTGTTGGAATTGGCGCTCGAGGACAGTCGCGACGGTCGATGCGATACCCACATGCTCGAGACCGCGCATGAGTCAGCACTGGGTCTGCTAGCGCTGATAGGCGATATTCTTGATATTTCCAGGATCGAATCAGGCCACATCAGTTTGCAGCCGACCCCCACCGACCTGGTGGACCTGGTGCGCGCCACCGTTCGCGTCTTCGAGGGCAATGCGAGGGCCAAGGGCCTTGAGCTTGCCTGTGACCTACCCACCGAACCTGTGTGGGTTCAGGTAGATGCTGCGCGCCTGAAGCAGGTGCTGTCGAACCTGATCAGCAATGCGATCAAGTTCACCGACCGTGGTGAAGTCCACACCTCGATGCACACGTCGTTGCAAGGGGAACGCCAGTGCGTCGAGCTTTGTGTCCGCGACTCGGGTATTGGCATAAGTCCTGCGGACCAGGCGCGTCTGTTCAATGCATTCGTTCAGGTCGACGGGCCCCGTGCGCGCCAGGGCACCGGGCTGGGTCTTGTCATTAGCCGGGCTCTTGCCGAGCTCATGGGCGGTACGCTGACGCTGCAAAGTGTCGAAGGCGTGGGCACCAAAGTACAGATCGTGATGGCCCTGCCCCAGTGCGCCGCTGAGCTCAGTACCGACAAGCAGGACTCAGCCACGGACCTTGAGGTTTGCACGATGAACATTCTGGTCGTGGACGACTATCCGGCCAACCTGCTGTTGCTTGACCGCCAGTTGCGCTCACTGGGGCATCAGGTGACCCAGGCGCAGAACGGCGAAATCGCGCTGCAACTGTGGCGTGAAGCGCACTTTGACGTGGTGATCACCGACTGCAGCATGCCTGTGATGGATGGTCACGAACTGGCCCGCCGTATCCGTGCTCAAGAACGCCGGCAAGGATTGTCGCCCGTAACGATTCTGGGGGTGACCGCCAATGCCCAGGCCGAGGAGCGGGAGCGATGCCTGGCCAGCGGAATGAATGACTGCCTGTTCAAGCCTATCGGCCTGCACGGCCTCAAGGCACACCTGCCCCAGTCGGCTGGCAAGCCGCAAGCGGCCCCTGCACCTGCCCGGCCCGTTGGCTTGAACCTGGCCGAATTGCGTCACCTGACCCGCGACGACGACGATTTGATCCGGCATCTGATCGAGCAGTTGTCACAAAGCGTGGCCGAAGACCTTGCAACGCTGCGTACGCTTGACGGGCAAGGCCCGGATGGCGCACTCAAGGCGTTGGCTCACCGTATCAAGGGTGGGGCCAAAATGCTCAAGGTACGTCACCTGGTTGCCGACTGCGAAGCGCTCGAGCAGGCGCTTGCAGCAGGCGGTCCTGTAGACGACTTGCGTCGCGTACTCCAGGGCACCCTGCAAGTGCTGCTGCAAGACCTGATTGCCACTTTGGAGACCATGCCCAAACCACCCGAGCGGAACTGAAGCGGTCGCATCACTTGGGTGTTGAATCTCAGGAGCTTTCTCGCACCATCAACTCAAACCCCAGGTCCTGCCGGGCTGGCGTCACGGCTTTGCCGTCGAGCAGCGTCAACAATGCCTGGGCGGCGACCCGCCCCACCGCAGCCCTTGGCGTGCGAATGGAAGTAAGCCTGGGCACCATGTGCGCCGAAGCCGGCAGATCGTTGAAGCCAACCATGGCAACCTGCTGCGGGACATTGATGCCCTGGCGCAGCGCTTGAAGCACAGCGCCCTGGGCAAGGTCATCGTTGCAAAAGAAGATACCGTCCACTGCCGGCGCCTGCCTGATCAGGCGGCTGAACAGCTCACCGCCGAGTGCGATGGACGACGGTGCTGGGGTCAGGACCTCTCGCTCGGCCGCGTGCAACCCAGCTTCGGCCAACGCTTGGCGAAAGCCCTCGGCCCGCTGCATGACCCGGGGATCGAGCTGTGCCGCAATGAATCCAGGCCGTGTGCAACCACGTTCGATCAGGTGTTGAGCCGCGGCCCGGCCCGCTTGGTGCTGGGAAAAGCCTACCGCCAACGCGTCGGCATCCCCATCCAGTTCCATCATGTGAACGCAGGGAACGCCACTGGCCGCGAGCATCTGACGTGAAGCGTCAGTGCGTTCGAAACCCGTCAGCAGCATCCCACAGGGCTGATAGGCCAGATAGTTGCGGATGAGGTTTTCTTCCTCGGCGGTATCGTAGTGATAGTTGCCGATCAGCACCTCCAGCCCTCGTGGGCGCATCACATCATGGATGGCTTCGAGGGTGTCGATGAACAACTGGTTGGACAGTGACGGTATGAGCACCACGACCGAGTGGCTGCGGGCAGATGCCAACGCCCGGGCGGCGGGATTGGCCACGTAGCCAAGGGTCGTGGCCGCAGCCATGACCTTGGCAGCGAGTTCAGGGGCCACGGTCGTGACGCCGCGCAAGGCCCGGGATGCAGTTATGGGGGAAACCCCGGACATTCTGGCGACTTCAGCCAGGGTGGGACGACCAGTAGTGCGCGAACCAATGCGGGCCATAATGTTGTAATTTTACTACTTGCAAGGACTGGGAACGGCCTCTAAGGTAGCGCTGTCTCAGGACGTAGGCAACGGTTGTTTGCACGTTGCCCTCAGGTGATTGCCGCACGGCGTCCATACTGCGTAAGCACAAGATCAATAACATTGGGGAGATCGCGCTGCCCGAGCTTAAGACAGCGCTGTCCCACCCTGCAGGAGGTACAGATGAATTCTCCACTGCCCGCCATCGTGGTCATGGGTGTGGCCGGCTGCGGCAAGAGCTGCATCGCATCGGCCATCGCCGCTTACAGCGGCGGGCACCTGATCGAAGGTGACGCTTTTCACCCGCAGGCCAACATCGACAAGATGAGCGCCGGTATTCCCCTGGATGACAATGACCGTGCTGGTTGGCTGGTCCGTCTGGGCGAGGAAATGCAAGCGATAAGTCAGGCCGGCACTCGGCCGATTCTCACCTGTTCCGCACTCAAGCGCAGCTACCGCGACACGCTGCGTTGCGCGATGCCTGGGCTGATGTTCGTCTTTCTTGAGCTCACCCCTGACCAGGCTAAGCAACGGGTTCTGGCCCGACCAGGGCATTTCATGCCGGCCAGCCTCATCCAGAGCCAGTTCGCCGCCCTTGAGCCACCCTACGATGAACCGCTTACCCTGACACTGGATGCCACCCAGCCGATCGTTGCGCTCGCTGAGGCGGTAGACGGCTGGCTCAAGCGCTGCGCCGAGCACAGTGTTGCGCAGACTGCCTGAGCCTGCTCGCACTTCGCACCGCCAAGACAGCGCTGTCTTACCAACGACTTACCCACCAAGCTCCGCCAAAAACAACGATAAGACCGAGGCCTACACACCATGTTCGGACTGGCTACTGATACCTTCCTGCTCCTCGACGCGTTGGTTACCATCGTCGGGCTGATTCTGCTTATCACCCATTTCAAGGTGCACCCATTCGTCGCCCTCACCCTGGCTGCCGGTTTCCTTGGCCTGACCTCTGGCATGCCGGTAGCCAAGGTCATGAAGTCGTTCCAGGACGGCTTCGGAGGCGTGCTGGGGTTCGTCGGCATCGTGCTCGCACTGGGGACGATGCTGGGCAAGCTGATGGCCGATTCCGGCGGGGCTGACCAGATCGCTCAGACCCTGATCAGGGCCTTTGGCAAGAAGAACGTGCACTGGGCGATGATGTTCGCTGCCTTTCTGGTGGGCATTCCGCTGTTCTTCGAGATCGGTTTCGTCCTGCTCATCCCCCTGGTCTTCATCGTCGCGCGGCGCTCCGGGGTCTCGCTGATCAAGATCGGTATCCCCTTGCTGGCAGGCTTGTCGGTCGTGCACGGCCTGGTACCGCCGCACCCAGGGCCGTTGCTGGCCATCGGCATCTTCCACGCCGACATCGGTAAGACCATCTTCTATGGCCTGATCGTGGCCCTGCCCACGGCCATCATCGCCGGCCCCCTGTTCGGCAACTTCATCTCGCGCTATATCCCCGGGCACCCTTCCCAGGAGCTGATGGACCAGATCGCCAAGGAATCGGACCAGGCCAACCTGCCGAGCTTCAGCGTCACCTTGATTACCGTGTTGCTGCCGGTGGTACTGATGCTGCTCAAGACCTTCGCCGACGTGGTGCTGCCTGCCGAGCACATCGTGCGCCAATGGATGGACCTGATCGGGCACCCTATCACTGCATTGCTCGCCGCCTTGCTGCTGGCGTTCTACACCTTTGGCTCGGCGCGCGGTTTCAATCGCCAACAGATCATGAAGATGCTCGATCACAGCCTCGCGCCCACGGCTGCCATTGTCCTGATTGTTGGCGCCGGCGGCGGCTTCAAGCAAATGCTGGTCGATACCGGCGTTGGCAACGTAATCGGGCAAATGGCTGTGCAAGCCGAGATCTCGCCGATTCTGCTAGCCTGGTTGGTCGCTGCGGTCATTCGAATCGCCACGGGGTCTGCCACCGTGGCGACCATTACCGGCGCAGGGATCGTGGCACCTGTGATCGACCTGGTGCCTGGGGTGAACCGTGAACTGCTGGTGCTGGCGACCGGTGCCGGGTCGCTGATCCTGTCCCATGTCAACGATGCCGGGTTCTGGCTGGTCAAGCAGTACTTCAACATGACGGTGGCCGAGACCTTCAAAACCTGGAGCATGATGGAGACCCTGCTGTCAGTGGTCGGCATCGTGTTCATCATGGCGCTGTCGCTGGTGGTGTGACCGTTGATCGGGGTGCTGGCACTTTGAACTGCCGGGCAAGGCCAAAAGGTTACGAACCTGCCCTGCCCGTCGCTAAGGAGATTGCCATGAATCGCCCCAGCATCCTGCTGCTTGCCCTGCTCGCCTCACCCCTGGCCCTCGCTGCCGGGACCGGGCCTACTTACCCGGATGACCCACACAACCAGGCACCCAAGCCAGGCGCAGACAGCACGCTCAACCCGATTGAAAAGCCTATGCCCCGTGATACGGATCCAAGGCTACAGGGCAACGATCCAGACAGCCCGCCAGCCCAGCAGAACGACAACCAGGATTTACCAGGCATGGACGGCACTGGCTCGGAAGGCACAACGGGCAAGGGTGCAAGCCAGCCCTGAGCGGTTGGGGGCGCCTGTAGCGCCCCATCGCTGAGCAGCTGCTGTATCGCCAGAAGGCGATAAGCGACGGGTTCATATCATTCACCATGATATTAACCTTCAGCCCATTCGATTCGTTCCCCGCGCGCAACGCACTCACACTCCGCCCATTCCTAATATATTGGCGGAGTTCTCCATGGAGCAGTCACTCAAACCATTCGGCGTCCCACTTGCAGCCCTTGCAGTGGTAGCGCTCGGCGCTTGCAGCAAAACCCCCGATGCCGCGCAGGCCCCGGCGGCTCCAAAGGTTACCGTGGCCAAGGTGATCGAGCAGCCGATCAACGAATGGGACGAGTTCACCGGGCGTCTGGAAGCGCCGGAAACCGTCGAAGTGCGCCCCCGTGTCTCGGGTCAGATCGACCAGGTGACGTTCACCGAAGGCGCCCAGGTGCGCAAAGGTGATCTGCTGTTCCAGATCGACCCACGGCCGTTCCAGGCCGAGGTCCGCCGCCTTGAGGCCCAGCTGCAGCAAGCCAAGGCCAGTGCCATCCGCAGCGCCAACGAAGCCCGCCGGGGTGAGCGGCTACGAGACAGCAACGCCATCTCCGCCGAACTCGCAGAATCACGCAACAGCGCTGCGGCCGAAGCACGCGCCGGCGTAGATGCCATCCAGGCGCAACTTGACCTGGCACGTCTGAACCTGAGCTTCACCCGGGTCACCTCCCCGATCAACGGCCGCGTGAGCCGCGCGCAGTTCACCGCCGGCAACATCGTCACTGCCGACGTCACGCCTCTGACCAGCGTGGTCTCCACCGACAAGGTGTACGCCTATTTCGATGCTGACGAACGCGTTTACCTCAAGTACACGCAGCTGGCCCGCCAAGGCCAGCGCGGGCAAAGCACACCGGTCTACCTGGGCCTGACCAACGAGACTGGCAACCCGCATCTAGGGCAGATGAACTTCGTCGACAACCAGGTCAACCCACGCACCGGCACCATTCGTGGCCGGGCCGTGTTCGACAACAAGCGCGGTGAATTCACCCCTGGCCTGTATGCACGCCTGAAACTGGTCGGCAGCGCACAGTACCATGCTGTGCTGATCAACGATGAAGCGGTGGGCACCGATCTGGGCAAGAAGTTCGTGCTGGTCATGGACAAGGACAACAAGGCGGCCTACCGCGCTGTCGAGCTGGGGCCAAAGCTCGAGGGCTTGCGCATCGTGCGCAGCGGGCTGGGCAAGGACGATCGCATCGTCGTCAGGGGCCTGCAGCGGGTGCGCCCGGGCTCTCAGGTCACTCCAGAAGAAGCGCCCATGGCCAGCGAGCAGACACTGGCCGCACTCGCCCAGCAACGTCAGGCACTGGAAGCGAGCACCGGCACGGCCAAAGTGGCCGGCACCACCAACCAGGGCGCCAGCGCCCCTGCGCCGCGCGGTTGAGGAACCCCACCGATGAACTTCTCCAAATTCTTCATCACACGGCCCATCTTCGCGGCGGTGCTGTCACTGGTGCTGCTGATCGCCGGCTCCATATCGCTGTTCCAGTTGCCCATTAGCGAATACCCCGAAGTCGTACCGCCCACGGTCGTCGTGCGCGCCAACTTCCCGGGGGCCAACCCCAAGGTCATCGGCGAAACCGTCGCCGCGCCCTTGGAGCAAGCTATCACCGGGGTCGAGAACATGCTCTATATGTCCTCGCAGTCCACCGCCGATGGCAAGCTGACCCTGACCATCACCTTCGCCCTGGGGACCGATCTGGACAATGCCCAGGTACAGGTGCAGAACCGTGTGACCCGCACGCAGCCCAAGCTGCCCGAGGAAGTGACCCGTATCGGTATCACGGTGGACAAGGCCTCGCCCGACCTGACCATGGTCGTGCACCTGACCTCACCGGACAACCGCTATGACATGCTCTACCTGTCCAACTACGCCATCTTGAACATCAAGGACGAGCTGGCGCGGCTGGGCGGTGTGGGTGATGTGCAACTGTTTGGCATGGGCGACTATTCCTTGCGCGTGTGGCTGGACCCTAACAAGACCGCCTCGCGCAACCTGACGGCCACCGATGTGGTTACCGCGATTCGCGAGCAGAACCGCCAGGTGGCTGCGGGGCAGCTGGGCGCTCCGCCCGCACCAGGCTCCACCAGCTTCCAGCTCTCGATCAACACCCAGGGTCGCCTGGTCAATGAGGAAGAATTCGAGAACATCATCATCCGGGCCGGCGCGGACGGTGAAATCACGCGCCTGAAGGATATCGCTCGCGTCGAACTGGGCTCCAGCCAGTACGCCCTGCGCTCGCTGCTCAACAACCAGCCCGCCGTGGCCATCCCGATCTTCCAGCGCCCAGGCTCGAACGCCATCGACATCTCCGATGAAGTGCGCGCGAAGATGGCGGAATTGAAGAAAGACTTCCCCGAAGGCATGGACTACAGCATCGTCTACGACCCCACCGTGTTCGTGCGCGGCTCGATCGAGGCGGTGGTGCACACGCTGTTCGAAGCACTGGTGTTAGTCGTGCTGGTGGTCATCCTGTTCCTGCAGACCTGGCGCGCATCGATCATTCCGTTGCTGGCCGTGCCAGTATCGCTGATCGGCACCTTTGCCGTGATGCACCTGTTCGGCTTCTCGCTCAACGCCCTTTCCTTGTTCGGGTTGGTGTTGGCAATCGGCATCGTGGTCGATGACGCCATCGTGGTGGTGGAAAACGTCGAGCGCAACATCGGGCTGGGCCTCAAACCGCTCGAGGCCACGCAAAAAGCCATGAGCGAGGTGACAGGCCCGATCATCGCCACCGCCTTGGTGTTGTGCGCGGTGTTCGTCCCTGCAGCGTTCATCTCGGGGCTGACCGGCCAGTTCTACAAGCAGTTTGCCCTGACCATTGCGATCTCTACGGTGATTTCGGCGTTCAACTCGCTGACCCTGTCCCCTGCCTTGGCGGCGGTGTTGCTCAAAGACCATCATGCACCACGGGACACGTTCTCGCGGCTGCTGGATAAGTTGCTGGGCCGCTGGCTTTTTGCCCCGTTCAACCGCTTCTTCGACCGCGCCAGCCATCGCTACGTAGGCGGTGTTCGCCGAGTGATCCGCTCCAGTGGGATCGCCTTGTTCGTCTATGCCGGTTTAATGGGCCTGACCTACCTGGGTTTCTCCTCAACACCAACGGGTTTCGTACCTGCCCAGGACAAGCAATACCTGGTGGCTTTCGCCCAGCTGCCAGATGCCGCCAGCCTTGACCGCACCGAAGCGGTGATCAAGCGCATGAGCGAGATTGCTCTCAAGCAACCGGGCGTGGCGGACTCTGTCGCGTTCCCGGGCCTTTCGATCAACGGCTTCACCAACAGCCCCAACAGCGGCATCGTGTTCACCCCCCTCAAGCCCTTCGACGAACGCAAGGACCCCAGCCAGTCGGCCGCTGCCATCGCCGCGGCGTTGAATGCCCAGTTCGCGGACATTCAGGACGCCTACATCGCGATCTTCCCGCCGCCGCCCGTGCAAGGTCTGGGTACCATCGGTGGCTTCCGCCTGCAGATTGAGGACCGTGGCAACCTGGGTTACGAAGCGCTGTACAAGGAAACCCAGAACATCATTGCCAAGAGCCATGAGGTGCCAGAGCTCGCGGGGCTGTTCACCAGCTACCAGGTCAACGTGCCGCAGGTCGACGCGGCCATTGATCGCGAGAAAGCCAAGACCCACGGCGTGGCCATCAACGATATCTTCGACACCCTGCAGGTGTACCTGGGGTCGCTGTACACCAACGACTTCAACCGGTTCGGACGTACCTACCAGGTCAACGTGCAGGCCGAGCAGCAGTTCCGACTCGACGCCGAGCAGATCGGCCAACTGAAGGTGCGCAACAACCGGGGCGAGATGATCCCACTGGCCACGTTCCTCAAGGTTACCGACACCTCCGGGCCCGACCGCGTGATGCACTATAACGGCTTCATCACCGCGGAAATCAATGGCGCAGCGGCGCCCGGCTACAGTTCAGGCCAGGCGGAAGCAGCCATCGAGAAACTTCTGAAGCAGGAACTGCCCAACGGCATGACCTTCGAGTGGACGGACCTGACCTACCAGCAGATTCTCTCGGGCAACACTGCGCTGTTCGTGTTCCCGTTGTGCGTGCTGTTGGCGTTCCTGGTACTGGCCGCCCAGTACGAGAGCTGGAGCCTGCCCTTGGCCGTGATCCTGATCGTGCCGATGACGCTGCTCTCGGCCATCACCGGGGTCATTGTCTCGGGAGGCGACAACAACATCTTCACCCAGATCGGGCTCATCGTCCTGGTGGGGCTTGCCTGCAAGAACGCCATCCTGATCGTCGAGTTCGCCAAGGACGAGCAGGCCAAAGGCCTGGACCCCTTGGCTGCGGTGCTCGAAGCCTGCCGTCTGCGCTTGCGCCCCATCTTGATGACGTCCATCGCGTTCATCATGGGTGTCGTACCACTGGTGTTCAGCTCGGGCGCGGGCTCGGAGATGCGACATGCCATGGGCGTGGCGGTGTTCTCCGGAATGATCGGCGTCACGGTGTTCGGGCTGTTCCTGACGCCGGTGTTCTTCTTCCTGATCCGCCGTTTTGTCGAGCGACGTCAGGCCCGCAAAGCCGAGCGCGTCCATCCGCTGGAGAACCCTGCATGAACCTGTTCAAACACCTGACACCGAGCCTGCTCAGCCTGGCCCTGGCGGCTTGCGCGGTGGGACCTGATTACCAGGCTCCGGCCACTGCCCCAGCCCACCTGGACGTCGAGGCCCAGGCCAAGGCCTATGACCGTACCCGTTTCGAAAGCCTGTGGTGGAAACAGTTCGACGATCCGACCCTGAACCAACTGGTACAGGCCTCGTTGGAAGGCAACCGAGATCTACGGGTCGCTTTCGCACGGCTTAAGTCCGCCAGGGCGATTCGGGACGATGCCGAAAACGATCTGTTTCCGGTCGTGACCAGCCGTGCCAGCAGTGAAGTGGGCAAAGGCCAGGTGCCTGGCCAGACCGACCACCGGGTCAATGCCGAGCGCTATGACCTGGGCCTGGACATGGCGTGGGAAGTCGACTTGTTCGGGCGAATTTCCCGCCAGATCGAAGCCAGCCAGGCTCAGGAAGCAGCAGCGGCGGCCGACCTTCAGCAACTTCAGGTCAGTCTCATCGCCGAGCTGGTCGACGCTTATGGCCAGCTGCGCGGCGCGCAACTGCGTGAACACATTGCCTTGGCTAACCTCAAGACGCAGCAACAGTCACGTACCATCACTGAAACGTTGCGCGATGCCGGGGTGGGTAATGAACTGGACGTGGTGCGGGCCGACGCGCGCCTGGCAGGGGTTGAAGCCAGTGTGCCGCAGTTGCAGGCTCAACAGGCCAGATCGCGGCATCGCATCGCCACCTTGCTGGGCCGCCGGCCTGACGCAATCGGTGTGGACCTTTCGCCCAAGGCCCTGCCCGCCATCGCCAAGGCCCTGCCTGTAGGCGATCCGGGTGAACTGCTGCGCCGCCGCCCGGACATCCGCAGCGCCGAACGCCAGCTTGCTGCGGCCACCGCCAACGTTGGGGTGGCAACGGCAGATCTGTTTCCCCGGGTGAGCCTGAGCGGTTTCCTGGGCTTCACCGCAGCGCGCGGCTCTCAGCTCGGCTCCTCGGCAGCGGGCGCCTGGGGGTTGGGCCCCAGCATTACCTGGGCGGCGTTTGACCTGGGTAGCGTGAGGGCACGGCTGCGCGGCGCCAAAGCCGATGCGCAAGGCGCGCTGGCCAATTATGAGCAGCAAGTACTGTTGGCGCTGGAAGAGTCGGCCAACGCGTTCAGCGACTACGACAAGATCCAGCAGCGACTGCTATCGCTGATGCGTCAGAGCGAAGCCAGCCGCAAGGCGGCCGACCTGGCGTCGATCCGCTACCGCGAAGGGTCAGTCGATTACCTGGTGCTGCTCGATGCCGAGCGCGAGCGCCTGAGTGCCGAAGATGCGCAGGCGCTTGGCGAGGTGGACCTCTATCGAGGGATCGTTTCGATCTACAAGGCACTCGGTGGCGGCTGGCAACCCGACACGGTGGCCAGCTCGCACTGAGCAGCACCACAGGCTCCTTTGGTGGGTCCATGACCGACCGTTTGCCCCGCCGATTCAGTTCTGCGGGGTTTTTTTTCTCAGGCCTGGGGGTTTCACGTCCAGCCCGCCACGCGCGTGCCCAGCCTCGGTTGCATTTGCCCGTAGGCTGGCCCAAGCTTTGCCACTCCTGACACACGGACCGTCCGATGCCAAGACGTACCCGCTACCTGATTGCACTGCTGCCGTTGATGATGCTGTCAGCGCTGTTCGGCTATCTGTGGCGCGACGTGGAGCCTGAACAGCCAGCCCTGCCCCCGCACAGCTACGTGAAGGCACTGCGCCAGGCCCATGACGGTCAGCCCGGCGCTGCACGGGTCTTGTACCAACAGCTGCAGCGCCGTGACCTACCGGCCATCCGCCGAGCGGCCCTGTATGCCGAGCTGCCCAATTACCCATCTGCGCAGGCCTTCAAGCTGGCCGAGGCAGACCTGAATCATGCCGATGCCATTGTACGCCGCGCCGCCGTGTCCGCGATCAGCCGCCTGCTGCCTGGGCCTCAGCGGAGCCTGATACTTGGCCCCCTGCTCGAAGACAGCGAGCAGAGCGTTCGTTTTGCAGCCGTAGGGGCGCTGCTGGACGTGGCCCCTGACAGCATAGGCCTTTACATCCGCGCCTTGCACGAAGCCATTCAAGCGCAGGAACAGGTACTGCTCGCCCAGCCCCAGGACGTCGATGCTCAGGTCCAGCTTGCCCGCCTGTACCTGCACGAGGACGAGTATCCCAAGGCGGGCGCTGCCATCGAGCGGGCATTGGCAGGCGATGACAGTAACCTCGATGCCGTGGCGTTGAAGGTGACCTTGCTTGAGCGCCAAGGGGCGCAGGATGCTTCACGTCAGGTGCTGGCCGATGCGCTGGCAGTAACCCCCGATTCGGCGTTCTTGCAGCACGAGCTCGGCCGTTGGCTGATTCGTCACGACCAGCAGGAATACGCACTGTTGGCGCTGTCACGGGCGGTGGAACTGGAGCCGGACAATGCCGAGTATCGTCTGAGCCTTGCCAAGACCCTGCATGATCTTGAGCAACTGGATGCGGCCCAAAGGCAGTTGGAAGCCATCCTGAGCAGGACGCCTGCCAATCGGCAAGCCAGAGTCCTGCTGATCGAGTACTGGAAAGAGTCCGGGCAGTTGCAGAATGTGCAGGTGCTGCTCGCCGAACTCGAGCGCCAGAACCCGGATGATCCTTATCTGCAGAAAGACCTTTAGGCATACGGCAGCCCGTGTCAGCTGTCGATCATCTCCAGTACCTGCTCCACCAGCTGCGCCAGCTGGAACGGCTTGCGCAGAAGCGCCGTTCCGGGCTGTTGAATGGATTCTGACTCGATCTCCTGCAGGGCATAGCCTGTGATGAACAGGATTTTTTGTTCGGGCTTGAGCATGCGCATGGCTCTGGCCACTTGCCTGCCACTGAAGCTGCCGGGTAACCCGATGTCGGTAACCACTAGATCGAACGGCTCATCCTGGCGAAAGCGCTGCAGAGCGCTATTGGCATCTGCGGCATCGGTGACATCGAAGCCAGATTCAAGCAAATATTCGCGCATTACCGTACGCAGGTTCAATTCATCGTCTACCAGCAATACACGCTCGCCGCTCCCTACCCGACCCGGGCTTTTGCAGCCGACGGGCGCTTCGTGAACGGCCTCAAAGCAGCGGGGGAACAGCATGCTCACCTTGGTCCCCTCGCCCACTGTAGACTCAATCCACGCATAGCCACCCGATTGACGTACGAAACCATAGACCATCGACAGCCCTAACCCAGCACCCCGACCTGGAGGCTTGCTGGTGAAGAAGGGTTCGAAAGCCCTGGCCACGTCGCTGGCCGGCATGCCATGACCTTCATCGGCGACATGCACGGCCACATAGTCGCCCGCAGGCAGCCCTGTTTCGTCCGGAAAAGGAACGCTTAGCCGTTCGTTGACGCTCCGAACTGTCACGGTGCCCTTGCCAAGGCATGCCTCGCGCGCATTGGCGCACAGGCACAGCAATGCGTTTTCCAACGCCGCAACGTCCAAGCACACGACCCAGGATGCGACGTCCAGTTGCCAGTCAATATGCATCTCGGGGCCCAGAGCACTCAGCAGCAGCGGCTCGCTAAGGCGCAGTTGGCGATCGAGGTGAAACGGCCTCGGCGCCGAAGGCCGATCACGAGAGAATGCGAGTAGGCGATGGGTCAGTTCCATGGCGCGTAGTACCGAATCACGAGAAAGCTTCACATACTCCTCGATACGTTCCAAGCGCCCTTCCTGGAGCCTCAGCTGCAGTAACTCAAGCCCACCCCCAATGCCTGCCAGCAGGTTGTTCATCTCGTTGCCCATGCCGCCGGCCAGCTGGCCCACCGCCTCCATGCGCTCGGTGTTACGCATCAACATGCGGGACTGGCGCATAGCGTCTTCGCGTGCGCCGGTAATGTCTCGCCCTACGATGGTCACCAACCTTGCACCCACCCGCGCACTCCAGCTGAACCAGTGGTAGTGACCCTCACGGTGCCGCAGGCGTGTCTCGATCTGATGGGTGTCGTTGCGACGCAGCAGCGATTCTATCGCATGCTGGACCTGCGCGAGGTCTGCAGGATGGACCAGGGACAGAATGGGCAAGTGCTGCACCTGCTCCAGCTCCCATCCTAGAATGCTTAGCCAGGTGGGATTGGCATTGTGCAGCTTGAGGTCGGGGGTGACCGTCATCATGGCGTCGTTTGATAGCTGCCAGATTCTTTCCAGCTCACTGACATGAGATGCAATCTGCCGCTCCAGAGACTTGGCCTGGCTTCGCCAATGCTCACGGCCTCCCTTGGTCGCAGTGGTTTCGATAATCGTATGGACAAACCCTGCAACCTCCCCCAGCTCATCGTTCAGTGGGGTATAACCCAAGGCGCACCAAGGTCCGTCAGCGTGATCGCAATGACCGATGCGCACTGGCGGATCTTCGATAAAACTGGAGCGGCCCGCTAGCGCGTCGAACACATACGGGCCCAGACTCTCCCACTGGTCGTGCCATAGCGTATCGAAACGCGCACCCAACGTGCCTGACGACCCCTTGAGCGCCACGTAGGCGTCGTTGGGAATGACCGTTAGCTGATTGCCCCACACCACGGCACACGGAAACGGTGAGTGAGACATGGTGTCGACGGCGATGCGCAGGCAGGCAGGCCAGTGTGGCAAGGCCCCGAGCGCCGTTTGCGACCAATCGAAGCGGATCACCTGTTCCTTGAAATCGCTTGGGAGTCTGCGTTTGGACAGCTCCTTTGCCACCGATGCGATTGGGGCTCTAGGTCCTTGTTTGCCGGGCAATGTGATTCTCCGTCATTCAGCAAAAGCCTGCGGCCTGAATGTGAGGCCGGCGCACAAGGTCCATGCGCCGTGTCACGTTAGCACAGGCCAGCGCGACACGATGACCTTCCTACTCTGAATGCGCCGGTCCGAGCGTGTTGATCAGCTGTGATACCGCTCCTATAGGGGATGACAACTACATCCAGCCTAACCAAATCCCACAGTTTCACGGCTCTCTCCCTACAGTGCTGTCTTCGATAACGACCTAGGATCGAGCCAGCTGCCCACCCTGGGCAGCGCGAGGTGTGAGGAAGGATGATCGATGGACAAGTTCATGCATGCGGGTCGGAGCCTGCTTGAGTTAGTGCTACTGATGGCGGTAGGTCTGGTACCTGTCTTTTCAGGACTGCTGGTCATCAACTTTCAGCAGAAGGCCAAACTTGAGGACAATGCTGAAGTGTCGGTGCGCGAGGCGATTTTCAGCGTCGATCAAGCCTTGGACCGCGTACATGAGGTGGCCATGAGCACGCTGCCACTGGCAGGTCAGCCTTGCAATATGATCAGACGCGCGCTCGTCGACCAAGTGACGAGCCGTTCGATGCTCAGGTCGCTGACACTGATTGAGGACGGTAAGGCCTATTGCAGCTCAGCGTCGGACTCGCTTGAGGTGCTGACTGACATCGCCTCGACCGGCGAGTTGTTGACGTTCAACCAACTGATGGTGGATGCGCAGGGTTATTTATTGATGAACTTGCACTTGCAAGGTGAGAAAACAGGCGTGATCGCAACAAGCTACCCGGTGCAGTTACGCAGTGAACTTGACGCTTTCAAGGACGGACTCACGCTGGTGCTGGAGTTTGACGAACACGCCGTCTGGAAAGATGGCGATAGCCTGAACGGCACAAGGCCTTCGGTTGCCGAATTCACCCATGAATTGGAGTCAACCCATTACCCCTACCGGGTGGTCGGTGGCTATCCCGCTGGTTACGCCGCGCAAGAGCTGCGCGCCGCCGTGTTCAACATGCTCCCTTCATTGATGCTGGTGGGGCTCATGATGGGGTCGGTGATTTACGGGGTGTTGGGCAAGATGCGCGTCAGGCAGCGAAACAGTGCCGTCGATCGCCCAGGACGATGACGGCACTGCCGGCCATTACTCGACGCTCAGCACGCCACGGCGCACCTGGTCCCGCTCGATGGACTCGAACAGCGCCTTGAAGTTGCCTTCGCCGAAACCATCGTCACCCTTGCGCTGGATGAACTCGAAGAACACCGGCCCCAGCAGCGTTTCGGAGAAAATCTGCAACAACAGTCGCTTGTCCCCGGCTTGTGCTGCTCCGTCCAGCAAAATGCCACGTGCCTGAAGCTGATCCACCGGCTCACCATGATCTGGCAGGCGCTCGGGAAGCATTTCGTAGTAGGTCTGCGGTGGCGGGGTCATGAAACGCATACCCAGACCCTTGAGAGCATCCCAGGTCTTGACCAGGTCGTCGGTCGAAAATGCGACATGCTGGATGCCTTCACCATTGAACTGCATCAGGAACTCTTCGATCTGCCCCGCTCCCTTGGAGGATTCTTCGTTGAGCGGAATCCGGATCATGCCGTCGGGCGCAGTCATGGCCTTTGAGGTCAAACCCGTGTATTCGCCCTTGATGTCGAAGTAGCGTATTTCGCGGAAGTTGAACAACTTCTCGTAGAAGCCGGCCCAATAGGCCATGCGCCCGCGATACACGTTATGGGTCAGGTGGTCGATGACCTTCAGGCCCGCACCGGTCGGGTGGCGATCCACGCCGTCAATGAAATTGAAGTCGATGTCATAGATCGAGCTGCCTTCCTCGAAACGGTCGATCAGATAAAGCGGGGCACCGCCAATCCCCTTGATCGCCGGAAGACGTAATTCCATGGGACCTGTTTCGATTTCGACCGGCTGAGCGCCCAGCTCGAGAGCGCGGGCGTAAGCGTCGTGAGCGTTGCGCACACGAAACGCCATACCGCAGATAGACGGGCCATGTTCGGCGGCGAAATACGACGCTACGCTTCTGGGTTCATTGTTCAGGATCAGGTTGATGTCGCCCTGTCGATACAGGTGCACATCCTTGGAGCGGTGGGTGGCCACCTTGGTAAAGCCCAACATCTGGAATACAGGCTCCAGAACACCGGGGGTAGGCGAAGCCAGTTCGATGAACTCGAAGCCCATCAAACCCATAGGATTGTCGAAAATATCAGCCATGTGCGTGTCCTCATCTGCAGCGAATTCAATGTTTGCCTGGGATGTCGAACAGCGCTGGCGGGGAGCACGGAATGCCCCGCACACTGCGCGCGAGGAAGTCGCCGATGATCAATCTGAAGCCAGGGTATGTCATAGGACCCGTACTCAGCAGGTGTGACTCCTCCGAAACAAAGGAGCCTTATTGTTTTTTTCGTAAATCGATTCTACACAGCGTAATTTGTTTTGTCCCACATTTGTTCCTCGCCCTTGGGTACAGGGCTATGCTTTGTAGCGTCTCCCTCGATCAGTTGCCACTATGCCCCTTTCTAGAAAATCGCGCTCAGGCTTCGGCTGGCGAACCCTGCTGCCCTGGATGGTCGGCGCATTCCCGATCGCATGCGGCATGGCCGTGATGAACTGGCAGATCGAGCGTGATCTGCAAGCTGGCAGCCGAGCGTCTGCCCAGCAGGTCATCGAGCACGTCGAGCGCATCCTCGATGGGGCCTCCCGTACCGCCATCGCGTTGCTGCCCTCGGCGGGTACCCCGTGCGCCGAGGCGCAGCTGCTGTTACGTGGCGAAGTCACCCGTAACGCCTTCATTCGCTCGACCAACCTGGTCAAGCAAGATCGGCTGTACTGCAGTTCATTGTTCGGCGCGTTCGATGAACCAGTGACAGCCAGCGACTATGTCGATGGGCACCTGTGGTTGATGGACGGTAATCCCGTTACACCTGGGCACCCGCTGCTGGTCTATCGCGCCAGTGACAAAGACCGCGCGGCGATCACCACGGTCGATGGCGATCATCTGCTGATGGCGCTGCGCCTGCTCGGTGCAGGCCATGCGCTGTACCTGCGCGTTGGAGACGCCTGGATGGGCCGAGACGGCATTGTTCACAAGGGGCCAGCCCCGGCTGCGATAAGCGCCCCTGTGTTCATCGCGTCTGCACACTATCCGTTCAGCGTTGAAGGCGGCTACATGGCGCCCCAGTCGAGCCGGCTTTGGCGCAGTCACTATCTGGCGCTTCTAGGCTTGCTGGCGGTGCTAGGCGTTCTTGCCGGCGTTGCCTGCCACTGGCAGATCAGGCGGGCTACCTCGCCGCGTGCCGAACTGCGCAGGGCGCTGGAAGCCGACGAGTTCCTGCCCTATTTCCAACCGGTGGTTCGTCGAGGGGACTACCGCTGGGCCGGTGCCGAAGTGCTCATGCGCTGGAATCACCCGAGCGAAGGGCTGGTAAGGCCCGACCTGTTCATTCCCTATGCCGAGCACAGCGGCCAGATCGTGGCGATGACCCGTTCGCTGATCAAGCACACGGCGAGCAGCCTGGCGCCCTACGCCGCCCTGATGGATGACGGATTCCACATCGGCATCAACATCACGGCCGACCACTGCCGCAGCCTTGAGCTTCTGGATGATTGCCGCGCATTCCTGGCCCACTTCCCACCGGGTCGGGTCATCCTCACGCTGGAGTTGACCGAACGCAAGTTGCTCGAACCCTCGCCCACGACGCTTGAGTTGTTTGAGCAGTTGCATGAGATCGGCGTAATGATCGCCCTCGATGATTTCGGCACGGGCCAGTCGAGCCTCAATTACCTCAGGCAATTCAAGGTGGATTACCTGAAGATAGATCAGAGCTTCGTTGCCCTGATCGGCGGGGACGCGTTGTCCGTTGCCGTTCTCGAAACCATCATCGAACTATCGGTCAAGTTGGGGCTCGGCATCGTGGCCGAAGGCGTCGAAACGCTAGTTCAGCGCGATTACCTCGAGCAGCACGGGGTTCACTTCCAGCAGGGTTATCTTTACGCCAAGCCCATGCCTGCCGCCGAGTTTCTGCAGACGCTGGCGGCGCAGCCTGCCGCTTCGCGGTTGCCGCAAAGCACGCCCCCTGAGATCATGCGCGGCTGATCTCAACGCTCATCTCCTGCATACGAGGCACTTGTGTCAAAAGGGATTGTTACATCGGTCACGGCGTCCTGCCTGTTCGCCGTGATGTACTTTTATACATCGCTGCTCAAGCCACTGGACGGCGAGGAGATCTTCGGTTGGCGCACGCTGCTCACACTGCCTTGCCTGACGCTGTTCATGCTGGTGTCCAAGGACTGGGCAAGGGTGGCCGAATTGCTGCGCAGGGTCAGACGTACACCCCAGCTGCTGCTGGGTATGGTGGGTACGTCCTGGCTGATGGGCGTGCAACTGTGGCTGTTCCTCTGGGCGCCGCTGCATGGACGCAGCCTGGAAGTATCGATGGGTTACTTCATGCTGCCCCTGGCCATGGTGCTCACGGGCCGATTGGTCTACGGCGAACGATTGTCGCACTTGCAGAAGATTGCAGTGGGCTGTGCAGCACTTGGGGTGGGCCATGAACTGTATCAGCACGGCAGTTTCGCCTGGGAAACCCTGGTGGTGGTTATCGGCTACCCGATCTATTTCGTGCTAAGGCGCCGCTGCGGCACGGATCATCTAGGCGGGCTGTGGTGCGACATGTGCCTGCTGTTGCCTTGGGCCATCTATTTCGCGGTGCAAGGGCCGCTCTCCAGCGCCGACATGCAGGCCCATCCAGGCCTTTATGTACTGATCCCCGTGCTGGGAGCGATCAGCGCGTCTGCGTTGATCGCTTATGTCCTGGCCAGCAGGCTATTGCCGTTTAGCCTGTTTGGACTGCTCAGCTACGTCGAGCCGGTCCTGCTGGTCGGCGTAGCCTTGCTGTTGGGCGAAACCATCGGTCCAGACCAATGGCTCACTTACCTGCCCATCTGGGCTGCGGTAGTGGTGCTGGTCATCGAAGGGTTCAAGCACATGCTGCGTCACCGTCGGCGTTCGGTTTAAGCCGCACCTGACGTACCCGGCGCTCTTCCACAGCCTCGACGATCAGCGTCCAGCCGTTCCAGGCAATACGATCGCCTACCACCGGAAGGCGATCGAGCAAGCTCATCACCAGGCCCGCCAGGGTCTGGTAGTCCTCGGTCGCACGAGCAGCGAAACCCGTTCGAGCCTGCACCTGGGTCAGGTTCACTGCGCCACTGACGACAAAGCCCTCGCTGTCCTGAATGATCCCAGGCCCTTCGACTTCACTGGCGTCAGGTAGCTCACCGGCGATGGATTCGAGAATATCGGTCATGGTCAGTACGCCTGTGAAATCCCCGAACTCGTTGACCACGAAAGCAATATGGGTGGACTGGTTGCGCATCTGTTCGAGGGCATTGAGGATGCTGAAACTGTCCAGCAGGTTCAACGGGGCGCGGGCCATGCCCTCCAGGTCAGGCTGATTGCCCGACAGCAGTTCCTTGAGCATCTCTTTCTTGTGCACGAAGCCTAGTGGCTCGTCCACCCGGCCATCACGAATCAGCGGCAGTCGCGAGTAAGGCGAACTGATCAATGCGTGTGTGATGGCGTCGGGCGGTTGAGCCAGATCGATCACGTCGACTTCCGAGCGCACGGTCATGACGGTCCGGATCGGGCGCTCGGCCAAGTTCAGCACGCCGCTGATCATGACCCGCTCGCGGCGATCAAACAGCACCTGTTCGCCATTGCCCTCTACCATGTCGGCGATCTCTTCCCCGACTTCGTCAGCTTCGACGCGACGACCGCCGAGCAGACGCAATACCGCATGCGCCGTACGCTCACGCAAAGGCCGATGCTGCTGCAGGCTGCGCTTGCGCCGCGCCCTGGCCAGCTGATTGAACAGCTCGATCAGAATCGAGAAGCCGATCGCTGCATACAGATAGCCTTTGGGGATGTGGAAGCCCAGGCCTTCTGCGGTCAGGCTGAAACCGATCATCATCAAAAAGCCCAGGCACAACATGATGACCGTCGGGTGGGCATTGACGAACCGGGTCAGCGGCTTGCTGGCCACGATCATGATACCGATGGAGAAAATCACCGCGATCATCATGATGGACAGGTGTTCGACCATGCCCACGGCGGTGATCACCGCATCCAGGGAGAAGACCGCATCGAGCACCACGATCTGCGCAACGATTGGCCAGAAGGCCGCGTGACGTACGGGGCCGCTGGTCTGGGCGACATGGCCCTCGAGCCGCTCATGCAATTCCATGGTCGCCTTGAACAGCAGGAATACACCACCGAAGAGCATGATCAGGTCGCGCCCTGAGAAACTCTTGTCGAACACCTCGAACAGTGGCGCCGTTAGCGTGACCATCCAGGAAATACTCGCCAGCAGGCCCAGGCGCATGATCAGCGCCAGGCTCAGGCCGATGATGCGCGCGCGGTCGCGCTGATGAGGGGGAAGCTTGTCAGCCAGAATGGCGATGAATACCAGGTTGTCGATACCCAGCACCAATTCCAGGACGATAAGCGTGAGCAGGCCTAGCCAGGCCGTCGGATCAGCCAGCCATTCCATCAGCGGATACTCGTAGAGATTGAGGGGATTGAACGATGTGGCCAGCAAGGCCGGGGACTGGGAGGCTCCGCGAAGGTGCTCATAGTGACCTGAATAACAATTAGGGAAGATGATCCTACAAGCACAGCAGGTTTTCCGGTAAGCGCAAAACTATTACAAACCGTTAGCAACCTATGCCCGTGTGCAGCCGGTGCGTTCCCCGGCGCCGGGTGGGCACTTTTGTTCAATACCGGACTGACGTTGTGGCTGGATGATGCCCGGCACAGCACCCGTGAGTACTTTGCCATGAATCTAGCATTGTCCATGGCCGCCTTCGCACTGGCGGCCTCCATTTCGCCAGGCCCGGTTAATGTAGTGGCCCTGGCCAGCGGCGTTCGGCACGGCCTACCCGCAAGCCTGGGCCACGCAGCAGGCGCGACACTGGGTTTTTGCGCGCTCCTGCTGCTGGTGGGCAACGGCCTGCATCAGCTACTGGCACATTGGGCGCCGCTACAGGGTGTGCTCCAGGCCGGGGGAGTGCTGTTTCTGCTTTACATGGCCTTGCGACTCGCCAGCGACGACGGCGCACTGGGCGCCACTCACACCTGCGTGCCTCCTTCAGCCTGGTGCGGGGCAACCATGCAGTGGTTGAACCCCAAGGCGTGGCTTGCCGCAGTGGCTGGGGTGGGCGCCTATACGGCAGGCGAGCAACAGGCGCTGTGGGTCTTTACAGGGATATATGCACCGATATGCTTCGTGTCCGTGGCCTGCTGGGCTTGGGCGGGCAGTGTTGCAGGCCGTCACCTGCACAGCCCGCGCCCGCTGCGCCTATTGAATCGTACGCTTGCTGCGTTGTTGGTCGCCAGCGCAGTAGGGCTGGTCATATAGACTCTGCGGCTCACCGATAATGCCCGGGGGTGGCCGCCAAATGCCGCTTGAATGCCCGCTGCAAGTGCGACTGATCGGCAAAGCCCGCGTGCTGGGCTGCCTCGGCGATCGATTGCCCGTGGCGCAAGTGCGACCGGGCCAGTTGCACACGCTGATCGAGCAGGTAACCGTGCGGCGTCAGGCCGAAGCGCTTGCCAAAGGCACGGATCAGGTAGGCACGCGACAAGCCGCAGGCCGTGGCAATGTCTTGCAGCGTTAGCGGATCGCTTCGGTGGGCGCGGATGAACGCTGCGGCCGCCTCAAGGCGCGGGTTGAGCGCAGCCTCAGGCGCCGGTTCATGGTCAAGGAAGCTGGGCAGGTCGCACAGCATCGATATAAGGCCTTGCTCACGCTCGGCCGCATCAGGGTCAAACAGCGTGGCGCACACCGATAGCACCTGCTGATACAGGCCTGGGGCTGCGCTGTATCGTTGGCTCGGCCAGGTAAAACCTACCGATGCCAGCCACGGCGTGTCGATGAACAGCATGATGTATGACCACGGCAGACCCGACACAGGATTGCACGCGTGAATCACGCCCGGATTGATTAACACGGTGCTGCCGGCCGCAACCTCGAACTGTTGGTTACCGCTGACGTAAGTACTGCGCCCGCCGGTGATCACCCCGAGCGAAAAGCTCTCGTGGGAGTGGGATGCGTGGCACACCTGGCGCCCGTCTCCCACCACACGCGCCTCAACGAAAGGCAGGGCCGGATCACGCCAGAACCGAGATACCTCAAGCATCGTCGCTTTGCCCCCATTCCTTGGAATCGGCCGATACTACACCGCCGGAGACGGGAACAGGTCCAGCGTTCGCTCCACTTCCTGGATGTCGATACGAAAGCCGTCCCCGTCGGGCAAGCCAACCACGAAACCGAAGTGCTGATGGTCACGGTCGGTGAGGTACTTGTAGTAGCTGACGAAGCGGTTCGGCGGCTGCAGGGTCAGCAGGCACCCGCCCGCCTCCAGCACGTTCACGCCGTGAACCAATTGGCTCCCCTCCACTCCGATGACCACATGCGCCCCGGCGCAGGCTGCGACGATCGAAGGCACGTCGCTTTTCAACGGATCGACGACGCGAAACCCCCGGGTGACGCGCAAGTGTTCAGCCAGTGCCAGTTCGTTGCGCAGCAAGCGCAGGTCGCCATCGCCGCCGCGCAGCAGAAATACGCCTGGGTGCGAGGCGTGGGCCACATGCGCACGAAGCTTGTCGCCCATTGCCCGATACCGGGCATGACGGTCACGGTTATTGCTCTGGTCATCGAACAGCACCAGTTCGCGGAAGAACGCCGTGCGCAGGCGATGCGGCTGCATGCCAAGCCATGCTTCATAGGCAGGGGCCTGGGCGAAGATCGGGTATTTCACGGAGGGCGCGGTGGTGACGGGCATGCCCTCGTTGCAGGCCAGCGCGTAGGTCGGGCAATCCTCCATCAACCAGGTGCCGAACCACGCATTGCCGTTATGCGTGCAGTAGATGGCCCCGCGATCGATCTCATGCTCAACGCTCAGGGGCGCAAACGCGCTATGCCGGTGCGACAGCCACTGGGCAGCCTTGCCCTTGTACAACGCGCCGTCGATCAACCACACGTCCCTGCACAAATAGCCGCGGGTCGGCCCATGCGCGGTCCGGATGCCGCCTTCCATGGTCGAGCGCGGGTGCACGAAGGGATAGAACCGCTTGCCTTCCCAGCCCGTGACGCGCTCGAGCTGGCCTGGCAAAAATATCGCGGGCGGGGTAATGGACATTTCACCCGGCGCAATGTCCCACGAACGCTCGGCAATGCTCCTGATATCTGGCGAGGCCTGCCTGAGCAGGCGCTTTCGCAACATGTACTGATAAGCAGCCAGGGTCCATGAGCGCGACGACGGGGTCGCGGGCAAAGTGCTGGGCTGCAAGCTATCACCTGCCATTGAACGTCTCCACGCGAAATTGTCGATTAAGGTGGCCGCTTGGCCCGTGCGTTGCCTGTACCGCACTCAGGTACAGGTGATGATCTCCATTGCCGGCGCTGATGGCAGGCCTGCATACCGCTGCTTGAGCGCCGTGACCAGCTGATCGCCCGCCCCCGCGGCACCATACAAATAGATCTTGCTGAGCCCGCCAAAGACCATTTCGTGATAACGGCTGGCCAGCGCCTGCTCGCTCGCGCCGTCAGGCACGCCAAGGTGCAGCGTAAGCTTGTCACTTTCGACTGCGAACAATGGCGTCTCCCATAGAAAGTGGGCGATGCCGGATTTGGGCAGGCGCACGAAGAGGTGGGCATGGTTGCCCAGCGAGTCGATGTCGCCGCCTCTGCGACGCTTCCACCTCAACAGCCCGTCGTCGGGCCGCGCCAGACACAGGCCAATGTCGTAGTAATCGAAGCCCTGCCCAAGCGCCCACTCCAGCGCCATGTAAGTCGTAATCGAGTTGACTTCACGCAGACGCTTGGCATCGGAGAACACCGCTTCGCAATAGCCGAAACGCAAAGTGCTCCAGTAGCGCTTGCCGTCGCGAACCACTTCACAACCCAGGTGACAACCGATCACGTGATCACCCTGGACAATGAGGTCGAGCCTGCCGACCTGCCTGGCGATCCTGAAGACTTCATCGGTCGGTATTTGCGACGCAAGAAGGCCCTTGCGGGCTGTGGCATAGGGGCGCAAGAACTCCCGGTCCGCCATCTCGATGTCCTCGTCAGACACCGCCTGGCGCATCTGATAAAGGGGCCGGTGTTTGCGAATGCTGCGGCGCAACTCGCTGTCATAGCGCGCGGTTATGTCTTCTAGGGGGCGCCCCAATGGCACGACGGCACTCACGTAGTGAGGCACCGTCAGAGCACCTGCGGTAGGAACTTCGCTAACCATCACCACTGGACGTCGGGCGTTTGGTACAGGGCTGATCACTGAAGATAGGGGGCTGGACAGTCCGCTCATCAGCAACTTTGCCATGTCGCGTTGCTGTTTGCGGCCCACATAAAGGATGTCATGGGCACTTTCGTGTTGCAGGCGAAACCGACTGATTTCCCAGCGCCAGACACAGGCACGGGCGGCAATCTCACGTGCCTGGGTTGCCAAGTGCCGTAACCGATATCGCTGGGAGGGTGACAGTGAGCGACGAGCCACTGCCCAGAGCGTCTGTTTCATCAGGTTCAACGTCCACTGTAGGTTTTACGTTCTTGCAGACATATAAAAAAGCCGAAGCACTGCTAACCTATTGATTAATAGGGCATTGCATTACTTGAGATTTCATATTCAGTAACAATTTAAGGTGCTATCAAAGTGTTTGGCAAGTAGCGAGCCTCTATAAAAGCCATATGTTTTATGGCGCCAATAATCCACGGCGCAGCCTGGTCCCGATTGGGCCAAGCTATGAGTTATAGCGCCTGGCAATAACCGAGTACCACCGCATCAAATACTCCGTGACGTGTGATAGCGCCTCAACAAAAGGAGCTCGCGCCACATGTCTGAAAGCAACTCAGTGTCACCGACAACTTTGCCACATTGGGCTGCACGGGCCACCGCGCGTCAATGGCAGGCCCTCAAGCACACGCAACAACCCCCTTGGGAAACCCAAGACTGGTTCTGCAATGCCCCACCGGATCTGAGGGAAACTGTTGCCGCCAGTCATCGGCGATTGATCAACGCGCAGGCAGCGCTGGGTCGAGCGATGCGCGGTCTGGAACAAGTTGCAGAATTCGCAGAGCGTGCCGTGCAGCAGGGCTTGCAGGCGCAAGGTTTGAATGTGGATTTGAAAGCCTGCGAGTTGCTGCGCGTTGAGCAAACCTGGCGATGGGTCGGCCTGCGCTATGTCTATAGCCACGAACGGGAAAACATCGTAAGGGCTGCACTGCAGAACTTTGCCGAGGATGAGGTTTTCTCTTCCCAGAGTGCAATCGCGCTGAGCAAGGATATTCACATCACGCCCGTCACGGTGACAGGCACCGCGCCGATTGGCATGCAAGTGCCGGCTGCGCAATTTCCCATTGACTCGGAGCGCTATCAAGTAACGCCGTTGCCCCTCACACCAGCCGCTTTCGCTGTCATGATGCGAGCGCTGGATTTGGGAAGTGCCTACCAGGCTCATCTGCAAAGGTATTTCGACAGCCCGGCGGTAAAAACGCACATGTTGCAAGTGTTCAAAGCTCGCCTACAGATGGCGGCGGATCTGGCCGTGCTTAGGCACTTGATCAGCGGCAGCGCCCGCGATGACCTTGACCGCCTGTTGCAGGGCGAGCCTTTGCCATGCTGGCGGCTGAGTCTGTTCGGCACCGTCCTGTACGAAGTCATGCTGATCGACCTGGGCCAGGCCGGCCTAGGTGTGTACCTGCCCAGCCACGAACCTGCATTGCGTAGCTGCAAGGACCTGGCAGCCGTGCATGAAGCGCTGGCCATCTTGCTGCTCGAGCCACTAGCGCGTGAAGCGTTCGCAGGGTATGTAGCCCAAGACCAACGCGGCCACTTCTTCGATATGTTGCAGCAAAACCTGGACGCGACTGGCAATACTCCACTCGATAGCCCCTGGGAACGCGCCGTGGGCGCTGACCTGCGCCCGGCCCGTCAACTCATCGAGGGGGATCCATTTAGCGACTGCTATGCCCGACACTGGGCACGTCTGCAGCACGAAGCCAGTCTGCTCGCCGTTCCCACCGCACAGTTCGACGCCAATGCCAGGGCCCAACGTCTGGCGACGTGGGAAAGTCGCGGCTGGGACCTGCTCAACATCGCCAGCTTTTTCGTACCTGCGGTGGGCACCTTCATGTTGGCCGTCACTGCTTGCCAGCTCCTGGGCGAAGCGTTCGAAGGTTATGAAGCCTGGGAAGCCGGCGATCGTCATCTGGCGCTAGAGCACATCGAATCGGTTGGGATCAACCTGGCGTTGCTAGGCGGTTTCGCCGCAGCAGGACACGCGTTGCCACGACTGTTCGGCAAACTGCGGGGTACGACCCTGCAAGAGGTACGTGGCAGCGATGGCACATTCAGGCTCTGGAACCAGGACTTGGCCCCCTACCGTTCCAATGAAATGCTGCCAACGCAGTTGCGGCCCAACGCGCTGGGCCAGTACCTGCATGACGGCCGATACTTCATCAAGATGGACGGACACCTCTATGAGCAGCGCCTGGAGCCCTCACTGTCGCGTTGGCAGATTGTCCACCCCGAGCAGGCAGATGCCTGGCAGCCGCCCCTTGAGCACAATGGTCAAGGCGCCTGGCGTGCCCAGCACGAGCAGCCAGACGATTGGCCGTTGGCAAAGCTGGTAAAGCGCCTGGGTGAGCCGTTCGAGGCATTTACAGCAGTGCACATCCAGCAAGCGTGCGATGTGACTGGCATTGACGCCGACAGCCTGCGAGACCTGCACCTTCGCGGGCAACCGGCGCCGCCGTTGCTGCTGGATGTTCTGCAGCGACTGCGCATTAGCGCCGAACGCCCTTCAATGGATGCACAAGACGCGTTGCAGTGGTTCGAGCAGCGCTACAGCCCAAGCACCCCGCACGCCCCTGGCCTGGACCGCTTGCTTTCGACCTACCCGCGTCTCACGCCACCGTTGGCCAGGCAACTGCTGGGCCGGTTGGAGGCTGGCCAAGCGCTGACCTGGGAGCAGGAAGGGACACTGCCTGCCAGCATTCGCCAGTCGATCGAACAGGTGCACAGCGAGCTACCCCTGGTGCGGGCGCTGGAGGGACTGGTCCAGCCGGCGCTGGCCAACGCCGACACCGAGCGTCTGCTATTCAGCGCACTTGATGCCATGCCGGGCTGGCCCACCGATATACGTCTGGAATTGCGCGTCGGCAACCCTGACGGCCCGATCCTGGCTCATACCGGTGTAGGCCAGCTCGTTCGTGTGATCAAATCAAGCCAAGGCTATGAAGGATTCCTTGGAGAGCGCCCCGCGCCTGGCATGGTAAGTTTCGATATTTGCCAGGCCATCGAACAGGCACTGCCTCGCGCCCGTCGCGACCTGCTGGGTATCGAACATACAGATGGCGCCTATCTTCGCCACCGGGTGATGACATGGGCCAAGGCAAACCGTGCCACCCTCGCACCCACGCTTCATGGGCAGCGTAGCCAGCGCCTGGCCACACGAGGCTGGTTGCGTGGCGGGCAGCCGCTTGAGCCACTGCCGGCAGCGCCACGCCAGACCAGCTCGTTGAGCGCGGCCTACCGGCGTCTTTATCCCACTGCGACCGACGCAGAGTTTGCCGACTGGCTCAATGAAGGGGAGGACGAGGACAACCTGCATGACATAAGCACTCCCACCCAGCGCTTGCGCGACCTGCAAGCCCGTCTTGAGAACTTGCGTCGTGATCTGGCCCGATGGGCCGCCCCCAACCCCCTGCGCCCACATCAGCGCCACCTTGCCGTGCGCCCCGTCATCAATGCCTGGCGACGGGTTTCGCGCACGGTGCTCGATGGCGGTGGTCGTCTATACAGCCTGGAACTCTCCGAGCTGGACCTGACGCATGAAGACTTGGCCAGCTTGCCACTGACGGATGATTTCAATCACATCGAGCACCTGTCTCTTCGCGGGAACCCCGCACTCAGTCAGCTGCCTGCGGCCTTTCATCAGCGATTCCCGAACCTCAGGCGCTTACTTGTCAGCGACTGTCGCTTCGACCACCTGCCTCGCCTGGCCTTCGGCCAGCGCCTGCGTTGGCTGGATGTGGACCGCAACCGCATCACCTGGGACGCTACGGACCAGACCACCCTGCAACTTTACCCCGGCCTGGCTGTACTCGATCTGAGTGAAAACCCGCTGCTGGTCGCGCCCGACCTGCGCCTGCATCCCGGTATCAGATCGCTGTTCCTGTCGGGATGCTCGCTGACCGAGTTGCCACAGGGGTTAGCGCAATTGACGGAGCCGCTCACCGTCGACCTGACGGATAACCAGTTCGTGCAGCTACCCGACGGCTTCGCCCTGCCCGTCCAGGTAGCCGACCCGCTGTCTATGGAAAGTAGATGGCTGGCAGGGCCGATACTGAGCCAGATCGAAGCGTACAACGAAATCCACGACGTGGACCTGTTGGTGAATGAGGCCGACTACACCGACTTCTTCGAACAGGCCGGCCCACCTGAATTTGCGCTGTGGCGCCGCTTGCCATTGCAATACCGGCGCGACCTCAGGGCGCTGCTGGAAGCTGAGCCGTTCCTCACCTACCCCGAGCGAGCGCGCCGGGAGTTCTGGCGTCGGTTGGCCGTGATCGATAATGCAGGGCCAGGCCGGCAAGCCCTGTTGGAACAACCTGCAGAGGGTCTATTCGAGCTCGACCTGTGACACCATGATCACGCGCCGGGCGACCGGCGCACTGCTAAAGCGCTTGCTGTGCGCTGGTATTCTGACCGGGTCAGGCGCATGCTCGTCGCTGAACCGTTTCACTGTGCTAGACCCTTCTCGGCCACTGTGAGGTGCAGTTTCATGGAATCCTTGCTCGACAACCTTTACCCCAACGCCGCCGACGTACCTCAAGCGTGGCAACTGGGGGCTCCGCTTGAACAACGTGACTACCTTGTGGGCGGTGAACTGCGCCATTGGGACGGGCCGTTGGCCACCGTCCGTAGCCCTGTTTGGCTCAAGGAAAACGGCCAGGAGCAACAAGTGGTGCTGGGCCACGCTCCGCTGCTCGACGCCGACACGGCCATGACCGCACTGGACGCTGCAGTTAAAGCCTATGACAAGGGGCGCGGAGCATGGCCGAACATGCGGGTGGCAGAGCGCATTGGCCATGTGGAAGCGTTCCTGGCGCGCATGCGCGAGCAGCGTCAGGCCGTGGTCAAGCTACTGATGTGGGAAATCGGCAAGAACCTCGCGGATTCGGAGAAGGAATTCGACCGTACCTGCGACTACATCAATGAAACCATCAATGCCCTCAAGGACTTGGACAGACGCTCCAGCCGCTTCGAGCTCGAGCAGGGCACCCTGGGTCAGATACGCCGCGCGCCTTTGGGCGTGGCGCTGTGCATGGGTCCGTACAACTACCCCCTCAACGAAACCTTCACCACCCTGATTCCGGCCTTGATCATGGGCAACACCGTGGTGTTCAAGCCCGCCAAGTTTGGCGTGCTGCTGATCCGTCCGCTGCTCGAAGCCTTCCGCGACAGCTTCCCGCCTGGTGTCATCAATGTCATCTACGGCAAGGGCCGCGAGACCGTCAGCGCAGTGATGGCCAGCGGCAAGGTAGACGTCTTCGCCTTCATCGGCACCCACAAGGCTGCCAGCGATCTCAAGAAGCTGCACCCACGGCCCCATCGGCTGCGCGCAGCACTGGGCCTGGACGCAAAGAACCCAGGCATCGTGCTGCCCCAGGTCGATCTGGACAACGCCGTCGAGCAGGCCCTGACCGGCGCGTTGTCGTTCAACGGCCAGCGTTGCACGGCGCTGAAGATTCTGTTCGTCCATGAAGATGTGGTCGATGCATTTCTCGACAAGCTCACGCGCAAGCTCGCCACACTCAAGCCGGGCATGCCTTGGCAGCCTGGCGTCGCCCTGACACCGCTGCCCGAACCCGGCAAGATCGATTACCTGGACGGCCTGGTGCACGATGCGACTGACAAGGGAGCACGGGTGATTAACGAACACGGGGGGCGCAGCCGGGGTTCGTTCTTCTATCCAGCCCTGTTGTATCCGGTGTCGGCGCAGATGCGCGTGTACCAGGAAGAACAGTTCGGGCCGGTTGTGCCGATCGTCCCTTTCCGCAATCTGCAGACGGTCATCGACTACGTGCTGGACTCGGACTATGGCCAGCAGCTGAGCCTGTTCGGCAGCGACCCTGCCACCGTCGGCAGCCTGATCGACATCTTCGCCAACCAGGTCGGTCGCATCAACATCAATACCCAATGCCAGCGAGGCCCGGACACCTATCCGTTCAATGGCCGCAAGAACAGCGCCGAGGGTACTCTTTCGGTGCACGATGCCTTGAGGGTCTTTTCCATACGCACACTTGTGGCCACGCGCTTTGAGGACGACAACAAGGCCTTGTTCAGTGACATCATCCGCAATCGGCGGTCGAGTTTCCTGACCACCGACTACACCTTCTGACGGTTGAAAGCGGCACCGCTTTGCTGGAAGCTTGAAGCTCATAGCACGGAGCCGCTCAATGCGTATCATCGACAAGACCGCCGCCCAGGTGCGCAGCCTGACGCCCGCCGAAGACGCGCTGCTGGTGGACTTCGCCACCGGCGGCTTGACCGGGCCCCGCCTGCTGCAGGCCAACCAGATGCTGATGAAGGTGCGCAACGCTAACCAGTGGCTGGCCTGCGATTGCCGCACCGATGCCCTGCCTGTGCTCAATGTCACCCTCAATGGCAACACCGGTACGTTGTTTCTCAAGAACAACCCTGGCACGGCCGAACATGCCCCAGGCTGCCCCTTTACCAAGGATGAACAGGAAGCGGCCGAGCGTGCACAGGCACCTGTCCAGCCGGTGGCCTGGCTGCCCCCCGATACGCCGCTGCGGCTGATCGGCGATTTTCGCACGGGCGCAAGCACAAGCACTAACGGGCCAGGTGAGCGCCGCGAACAACAGCGGTTGCTGGCCTTGTTGCTGACGTGGATCGAGACCAGCGGCCTGAACCTTTACGCCACGCATTTGAAGCAGGACCTGACCGGGCAATTCGCTCAACTGCGTGCTGTGGCCAGTCGCTATCCGCTGGTGGAACGGGTACCGGCCAGCAACTACCTGGAAACGCGCCTGGACATGAAGCACATGATGATGCTCAAGGCACGTCTGCGTGAGGCCACGATCTTTGGCAATCACCGGCGTCATGGGCTACTGCTCGACTGCATCGACCAGATCAAGGGCCGCAAGGTCTTTCACTACCGAAGCGAAGACGGTTTCGATTTCCAGGGCCACCATCTGTACTGGGGTGGTCAGCGCACCAGCGGCCCGCTGCTGACGCTGGCACTCTATTCACCTACGACTCCCGGCAGTCACTTCTTTGAGCTGATCCACGTGGCCAGCGTACCGGTGCTGTCGCGGGGCCATCTGTTTCCGGTCTATCGCGATGAAGAGCGCGAACCGCTCAAGGCATTGGTATCGCTGGTGGACTGGATGGCCAGCAAGGGCGTCAAGGTGCAGATGCGCCGCCCGGTGGTTGGCGGGCAGCTCATGGATGAACTGGTGATGACGTCCGACCAAGACCGTGTTCTGTCCATATCGCTGCTTGAACAACCCATCGGGCCCGAGCCGGATACCGAGAACTTCAAACGGTATGCCGACTTCAAGAGCCCTGAAACCTTCCGCAAGTTCGTGGCCGGTTTCTTCATGCGCGAGCGATGAACCGCCGCCTCAGCCGAGAAACAGGCGATAAGCCGGGTTATCCGTTTCGTCCCAGTAGCGATACTCCATCTGGTCGAGCGCCACGAATAACCCGGCACGCTCATCGGCAGGCACTTGCAGCGCAGCGAACACCCGAGCGTGGGCTGCACCGTGGTTGCGGTAATGGAACAGGCTGATGTTCCAGCGCTGGCCCAGGCGCTCCAGAAACGCCAGCAGTGCCCCGGGGCGCTCTGGAAACTCGAAACGCAGCACCTGCTCGTGACTGCCAGGCGCCAAAGGCCCACCCACGGTGTGGCGCACGTGCAGCTTGGCCAGTTCGTTGTCAGTCAGGTCCACAACGTCATAGCCGTGTGCTGTTAAACCGCTCAAAAGCTGATCGCGCGGGTCCTGCACGGGGTGCGTTTGCACTCCAACAAACAGACGCGCAGGTTTGCCCGGCTGGCAGCGGTAGTTGAATTCCGTGACTTGGCGCTTGCCCAATGCTTGGCAGAACGCCCGGAAGCTACCGGGCTGATCAGGGATGGTCACCGCAATCACCGCTTCGCGCTGTTCACCCAGTTCGGCGCGCTCTGCCACATGCCTCAACCGATCGAAGTTGATGTTGGCCCCTGAATCGATAGCCACCAGTGTCTGCCCGCCAATACCCTCGCGGTCCACGTACTGCTTCATGCCGGCAACTGCCAGAGCGCCCGACGGCTCGGTGATCGAGCGGGTGTCATCGTAGATGTCCTTGATCGCGGCACACAGCGCGTCGCTGCTGACCGTCAGCACCTCGTCCACAAAATGCTGGCATAGCTCGAAGCAGTGGGCGCCCACCTGGGCCACGGCCACCCCATCGGCGAAGGTGCCCACATGCGGGAGCACCACCCGCTCGCCAGCTCGCAGGGCGGCTTGCAGGCAGTTGGCATCTTCCGGTTCCACCCCGATCACCTTGCCTTCGGGGCGCAGGTATTTGATATAGGCTGCGATTCCGGCAATCAAGCCACCCCCGCCAACCGGCACGAAAACGGCATGCAGCGGCCCAGGGCACTGCCGAAGAATCTCCATGCCGACCGTGCCTTGACCCGCGATCACATCCGGGTCATCGAAAGGTGGCACGAATGTGGCTCCTTCCAGGTCGGCCAGCTTCAAGGCATGGGCCAGGGCATGGGGGAAGCTGTCACCGTGCAGCACCACCCGTCCCCCGCGGGCGCGCACGCCCTGTACTTTGAGCGAAGGCGTCGTGGACGGCATGACGATCGTGGCCGTCATGCCCAGGTGCGCGGCGGCCATGGCCACGCCCTGAGCGTGATTGCCCGCCGAAGCGGTCACTACGCCGGCCTGACGCTGGCAGGTCGTCAACCTCGATAGTCGCGTATAAGCCCCACGGATCTTGAATGAGAATGTGGGTTGCAGGTCTTCGCGTTTGAGCAGTACCCGATTACCCAGCCTATCGGACAACCCTGCGGCCTCTTGCAGCGGCGTTTCGATGGCCAGGTCATAGACTGGCGCGGCCAAGATACGCCGAACCTGCTCGGACAGCAGTTGCTGAGGGGTGATTGCTCGAGGGGCGGAACACAGGTTGGACATCGTCGACTCCTTGGCCGGTTAACGGTGCCCAGGAGTCAGATGAAAAAACCCGCCTCCAGGGCGGGTTCGGTGCATGCTCGCGCTAGCCCGCCAATCCAATGATGGCGGTAATAATGCTGGCGAAGGCAGGCTGATAGCGGTTCATGCGCAGAACGTTAGCCCAAGGCCTGGCCGCGGGTCAACACTTGGCCTGCTGCGCCGACAACGGCACGTCGAAAACCTTGTCGAAGCCCCACTGGAATACGAAGGCGTAGACGAAGAAGAAGACGAACAGGGCCAGATTGGTCAAAAGCGCTGCCAGCAGGCTGACTTGCAACCAATAAGCCACCAGCGGCAGCAGGATCACCACCAGGCCTCCCTCGAAGCCAAGCGCATGCAGCAAGCGGCGCAATAGTGTGCGCTTGCGCTGAGGCTGGCGCGCCTCCCAGCGCTCGAACACCCAGTTGTAGAGCATGTTCCAGCTCATCGCGACGCCTGACATCAGTACCGACAGCACGGTGGACTGCGCCATCCCCGCCCCGAACGCCAGTTCCAGGGCGGGAGCGACGCACGCCACGGCGATGGCCTCGTAGAGAATGGCCTGGACGATCTTGCGGGCCTTGCCTTGCATGTTCAGCTCCCTGAATGACGACCCGACACGCTACAAGATCCCGCCGGTTAAAAGAAGAGGCTTATTACCAGGCATCAGGTCACCTTCCCGGCGGGCAAGCGAATACGGAACTGCGCTCCGCCCAATGGGGACTGTGCGACTGTCAAGGTCCCGCCCTGCCCCTCAATGGCCCGCCTGCTGATTGCCAACCCCAAGCCGAACCCACCCGTGCTGCGGTCACGGCTGCGGTCCAGGCGATAGAACGGCTGGAAGATTCGCTCACGCTCCTCGACGGGGATGCCGATGCCGTCATCTTCCACCGTCAGCAGGCATGCCCCGTCGGGCTCCAGGCGCAAGCGCAGCACCAGGCGCTGCTCGCAGTAGCGCATGGCATTGCGCACCAGGTTCTGCACCGCTCGGGCCGTCAGGCGCGGGTCGAGCACGAAGCGTGGCAACTCGGCGTCGGCATGCACCTCCCACTGGATACCACGCCCGTCCAACTCCTCGGCAAAGCTGCCTAGCACGCTGTCCACCAGCTCGAGCAACGACACCTCCACCCGCTCGCGCGCCTGGTCGGCATTGTACAAACGGCTGTAGGACAGCAACTCCAACACCAATTCGTCCAGCTCTCGCACATGCCCGACCAGCTCCAGCAAACGCTTGCGGCTGGCCGGCGGCACTTCGTCAAATAGCAGCACCAAACCGAAATCCAGGCGCGTCAGAGGCGTGCGCAGCTCGTGGGACACGGCATTGAGCAACTCGCGCTGCTGATTGACATGGCGTTCAAGGTCGCTTGCCATGGTGTCGAACACCCTGGCCAGTTCGCCAATGTTCGAATGCGCCGAGATATGCGTGCGTTCGGACATCTGCCCTTGGCCCAGGCGCCGGGCGGTTTCCTTCAAGCGCTCCAAGTCACGCCAGTGCGGCCATACCCAGAGCAACAGGCAACCGAGCATCGCGGCCCCGATCAACACCGTCACGCCCCAGGACAGGACGTTGATGTCCAAAGGATCGGGCGGCGAATCCAGGCGTACCAGCCAATGGCTGTCCAATGGCGCCAGCAGGGTTTCGTAGTAGCCCCATTGGGCCAGGCGCACTGCCGACTCCCCCTGTGCCAGTCGCGCGCGCTCCGTTTCATCCAAGCCGGCCTGGTCAATACGCAGCAGCCGTACCTGCAAGGGCGCAAAATCGTCGGCAAGCGCCTGCGCTACGGTAGGCCACTGGGACTGGGGCGCCTGGTGAAACTGACGCACGATCAGCGCCTGCACACCTTTGGTCTGGCTGAGGTTGTAGGCCATGAAGCGTTCCTGAAACAGCCCCACGATGGTGTCGGGTATGAACAGCAAGGCTCCGGCATAGGCCACGATGATCAGCAGATACAGCCGCACCAGGATCTTGAACATCGCGGCTTACTCCCACTCGACACGGCTGAACAGATAGCCTTTGCCCCAGACCGTCTTGATCTTGCGTGCTTCGCCTGCGTTGTCGTCGAACTTGCGACGCAGTTTGGAAATGGCCACGTCCACCGAACGGTCAGTGCCGTTGAACTCGATACCGCGCAGCTGTTGAAGAATGCGGTCGCGATTGAGCACCACCCCGGCATTGCGCGCCAGCACGACCAGCAGGTTGAATTCCCCGGCCGACAGGTCGACAGGCTCGCCGCGCCAGGTGACGGTGCGCTCGGCCAGGTCGATGCACAACCCACCCACCACGATCAGGTCATGGTCCAGCCTGGGTTCGTTACCGCTGCGGCGCAGCAAGGTGCGCACCCGTGCCAGCAACACCCGTGGCTCGCACGGCTTGGTGACGTAGTCGTCAGCACCCATTTCCAGCCCCAGCACCTGGTCATGGCTGTCATCGCGGGCGGTGAGCATCAGGATCGGCAGGCATTGGGACTGCTGACGCAATTGGCGACACACCTGCAGGCCGTCCAGGCCTGGGAGCATCAGGTCGAGAATCACCAGGTCGGGTTTGTCCCGGCGATATTCGTCCAGCACGTGGTCACCCCGGGCGATGACCCGGACCACGAATTCGTTGCGTTGCAGGTAACTGGCGATCAGCTCGGCTAGGGCGCTGTCGTCTTCGACCAGAAGTATAGTGGGCATGGGTCGCTTGGCAGGCAGATATAGGGACTTGCAGCACTGCGGCTCGGCATGGCCAGGTGAGCGCTGCGTTAAAGTGACCCAAGCTTATAGAAACATCACGGTGCACAACCCATCGTTTCACACTTTTTCACACTCCCCGTACAGCTGTTAACAGCCAATCATGACCCGGGTGCCGTAGCATAGCGCAGATCATCAGCGGAAGATCCCAATGTCCGACACACTCACTGTTACCCTGCGCCGCATGGCGCTTCTGGCGCTTGTAGGCTCGAGCCTTGGCGGCTGTAGCGCTAGCGACGAACCCGAACAGCAAGCCCCGGTCCCGCATGTGCGCGTCGAGACGCTGCAACTGCAACCGTTGGCCATTACCAGCGAGCTCAACGGCCGCATTCTAGCGCCGCGTACCGCTCAGGTGCGGGCTCGGGTGGCCGGCGTGGTGCTCAAACGGGTCTACCGCGAAGGTAGCGACGTCAAGCAGGGCGATGTGTTGTTCCAGATCGATCCGGCACCCTTCAAGGCCGACCTGGACAGCGCTCAGGCGGCACTGGCCAGAGCCGACGCCACCCGTTATCAGGCTCGCCTGCAAGAGCAGCGTTACCGAGAGCTGGTCAACGACAAGGCCGTCAGCGGCCAGGAATACGACAACGCCAAGGCCAGCCTGCTGCAAGCCAACGCAGCGGTGGCCGAGGCCAAGGCAGCCGTACAACGAGCCCGTCTGAACCTGGGATACGCCACCGTCACCGCCCCCATCGCTGGCCGCATTGGCCGCGCCCAGGTGACCGAGGGCGCATTGGTCGGGCAGAACGAAGCCACGCCGCTGGCGACCATCGAGCAACTGGACCCCATTCATGTCGACGTCACCCAGTCAACCCGTGAGATCACGGCGCTGCGCAAGGCCTTGCGTGCCGGCCAGCTCCAACGGGTCGACGCAGACCAGGCCAAGGTCACCTTGATCGAGGACGACGGCAGTGCCTACCCGCTGCCCGGCAAGCTGCTGTTTTCCGACATCCAGGTCGACCCTTCGACCAATCAGATCACCCTGCGCAGCGAGTTCCCCAACCCCAATCACGACTTGCTGCCAGGCAGCTATGTGCGCGTGCGCCTGGCCCAGGCCGTGCAAGCGCAAGGCCTGAGTGTCCCGCAACGGGCGATCCTGCGTGACAGTGCAGGCGTGCCGAAGGTGCTGGTCGTGGATGCTCAGTCGCAGGTCAGCGAACGGCAGGTGGTCCTGGGCAGCGTACAAGGCGACCGCTGGGTAGTGCGCGACGGCCTGGCTGCCGGTGACCAGGTGGTGGTCGAAGGCCTGCAACATGCCAAGGCAGGCGAACGCGTGCAGATCGAACCCGCGCCCCAGGCCACCTCCGTCACCCAGCACACCGGCCAGTGAGGGCTTGATCGATGCCGCAATTCTTCATTGACCGCCCTATTTTCGCTTGGGTGGTGGCCCTGTTCATCCTGCTGGCTGGCGCCCTGGCCATTCCTCAGTTGCCTGTGGCGCAGTACCCCAATGTCGCGCCACCGCAGGTAGAGATCTACGCCGTATACCCTGGCGCCTCGGCGGCAACCATGGATGAAAGCGTGGTCAGCCTGATCGAGCAGGAGCTCAACGGCGCCGACAACCTGCTGTACTTCGAGTCGCAGAGCAGCCTGGGCAGCGCCACCATCACCGCCACCTTCGAGCCGGGCACCGTGCCCGACCTGGCCCAGGTCGACGTGCAGAACCGCTTGAAAGTGGTCGAGTCGCGCCTGCCACGCCCGGTTACCCAACAAGGGTTGCAGGTGGAAAAGGTGTCCACTGGCTTCCTGCTGCTGGGCACGCTCACCTCCGAGGATGGCAAATTCGACGAGACCGCGTTGTCCGACATCCTGGCGCGCAACGTAATGAACGAGATCCGGCGCATCAAGGGGGTCGGCAAGGCGCAGCTGTATGGCTCCGAGCGCGCCATGCGCATCTGGATCGACCCAGCCAAGCTGGTCGGCCTGAACCTCACTCCCAACGATGTGGCCGAAGCCATCACCGCCCAGAATGCGCAGGTAGCGCCCGGCAGCATCGGCGACCTGCCCAGCCCCGCTACCCAGGAGATCACCGCCAACGTGGTGGTCAAGGGCCAACTGACCACACCAGAAGCGTTTGCCGCCATTGTACTGCGGGCCAATACCGACGGCTCGGTGGTGACCATCGGTGATGTAGCACGGGTAGAAATCGGTGCCCAGGAGTATCAGTACGGCACGCGCCTGAATGGCAAGCCGGCCACCGCATTCAGCGTGCAGCTGGCCCCGGGTGCCAACGCCATGGAGACGGCCACACTGGTGCGCGCCAAGATGAAGGACCTGGCACGCTACTTCCCGGAGGATGTGAAGTACGATATTCCCTACGACACCTCGCCGTTCGTCAAGGTCTCCATACAGCAGGTCATCAGCACGCTGTTCGAAGCGATGGTGCTGGTGTTCGCGGTGATGTTCCTGTTCCTGCAGAACCTGCGTTATACCTTGATTCCCACACTCGTGGTGCCCGTGGCGCTGATGGGTACGTTCGGCGTGATGCTGTTACTGGGCTTTTCGGTCAACGTGCTGACCCTGTTCGGCATGGTTCTGGCCATTGGCATTCTGGTGGATGACGCCATTGTGGTGGTCGAGAACGTTGAGCGAATCATGGCTGAAGAAGGCCTGGCGCCACGGGAAGCCACACGCAAGGCCATGGGCCAGATCAGCGGGGCGATCATCGGCATCACACTGGTGCTGGTAGCCGTGTTCCTGCCCATGGCCTTCATGAAGGGCTCGGTCGGCGTGATCTACCAGCAGTTTTCGGTGTCCATGGCAGTTTCCATTCTGTTCTCGGCCTTCCTTGCCCTGAGCCTGACGCCGGCGCTGTGCGCGACGTTGCTCAAGCCTGTGAACCAAGGCGAGCATCATCAGCGCGGCGGTTTCTTCGGCTGGTTCAATCGGCGCTTCGAGGGCATGAGCAAGGGCTATGAGGGCTGGGTGTCCCAAGCACTTCGCCGCAGCGGGATCTACCTGCTGGTGTACGCTGTGCTGCTGGGCGTGTTGGGCTACGGCTTCAGTCAGTTGCCCACTGCCTTTCTGCCCACCGAAGATCAGGGTTACACCATCACCGATATCCAACTGCCGCCAGGCGCTAGCCGCATGCGGACCGAGCAGGTGGCGGCTCAGATCGAAGCGCACAACGGCGGTGAAGCTGGCGTGGGCAATACCACGGTAATTCTGGGTTTCAGTTTCTCCGGCAGTGGCCAAAATGCGGCGCTGGCCTTCACGACCCTGAAGGACTGGTCCGAACGTGGCGCCGATGACAGTGCCCAGTCCATTGCCGATCGCGCGAACATGGCATTCACACAGCTCAAGGACGCCATCGCCTTCGCCGTACTGCCGCCGCCGATTGACGGCCTGGGCGAGTCCACCGGCTTCGAGTTCCGCCTGCAGGACCGGGGTGGGCTGGGTCATGCCCAACTCATGGCTGCACGTGACGAGCTGCTGGCCAAGGCGAGCAAGAGCCCGCTACTGACCAACGTGCGCGAGGCGTCCCTGGCCGAAAGCCCGCAAGTGGAGCTGGAGATCGACCGCCGTCAGGCCAATGCGCTGGGGGTCTCGTTCGCCGATATCGGCTCGGTGCTGGACGTAGCCGTGGGTTCGAGCTACGTCAATGACTTTCCAAACCAAGGCCGCATGCAGCGGGTGGTGGTACAAGCTGAGGGCGATCAGCGCAGCCAGGTGGAAGACTTGCTGAAGATTCACGTGCGCAACAGCGCCGGCAAGATGGTGCCGCTTGGCGCCTTCGTCCAGCCCCGATGGGTCAGCGGTCCAGTCCAGTTGACGCGTTACAACGGTTACCCAGCGGTGTCCATTTCGGGTGAGCCGGCAGCCGGACAAAGCTCCGGTCAGGCCATGGCCGAGATCGAGCGAATCGTGGCGCAGCTGCCGCCCGGCGTAGGGCTGGAATGGACCGGATTGTCGCTGCAGGAAAGGCTTTCGGGCAGCCAGGCGCCGGTACTCATGGCCCTGTCGCTGCTGGTGGTGTTCCTGTGCCTGGCGGCATTGTATGAAAGCTGGTCGATCCCCACTGCGGTGCTGCTGGTGGTGCCCCTGGGCATTCTGGGTGCGGTGCTGGCGGTCACACTGCGCGGCATGCCCAACGACGTGTTCTTCAAGGTGGGCTTGATCACCTTGATCGGGCTTTCGGCAAAGAACGCCATCCTGATCATCGAGTTCGCCAAAAGCCTGGTGGACCAGGGCATGGATGCCACCCAGGCTGCACTCGAGGCTGCCCGCCTGCGTCTGCGGCCCATCGTAATGACGTCTCTGGCGTTCATCCTTGGGGTGGTGCCGCTGGCCATCGCCACCGGTGCCAGCTCGGCAAGCCAGCAGGCCATCGGTACGGGGGTCATTGGCGGTATGTTGAGTGCCACACTGGCGGTGGTCTTCGTACCGGTGTTCTTCGTCGTGGTGATGCGTTTGTCCGGGCGCCGACGACCACTGGAGCCTGGCCACGAGCCAGCCACGCGCAGTCACTGACTGGACAAGCGGAGCGTGAAGTGGGAGGGTTTCGGGCATTGACTGCCCGGAACCCTTTTTCATGCCTGCTACCCTGCCCCCTTGCTCTGTCCTCATGCTCGCCGGTGGCCGTGGCCAACGCATGGGTGGCCGTGACAAAGGGCTGATCGACTGGCAAGGCCGTCCTCTGATTGCCCACGTTCATGCGGTGGTTCGGGGGCTCAGTGATGACCTGATCGTTTCGTGCAATCGCAATCAGCAGGTGTACCAGCGGTACGCCGAGCAATGCGTGAGTGATACCGAGGCCGGCTTCCCTGGCCCACTGGCTGGCGTGCTTGCCGGGCTGGCGGTAGCGCGGCACGGATGGGTGGTGGTGCTCGCGTGCGATGCGCCACGGATCGATCAGATGTTAGTCAACGACCTGCGGCGCGCCGCTTTGACGGCCAACAGTGCCGCCATGGTCCGCCAAGGTGGGTATTGGCAACCGATGTTCAGCGTGCTGCCCCGCGCCATCCTGCCACTGCTTGAGCAAGCCTGGAACGCTGGGGAGCGCAGTTTGCAGAGAGCCTTACTCGGCTCGCCCGTGGCGGCGGTGGATTGCGCTGAAGAGGATTGCCGGTTGAATAATTTCAATAGCCCGCAGTGGCTTGAGGACTGACAAGGTGGCTGTCGGGGTTTTCCCGGTACGAAGAGCAACGGTGGACTGTGGCGCGGCCCCAGGAATTTAGCGTCGCAGCATAGATTGCCGGCGCTGTCTCGCAACCCATTGCGGCCTGTCAGGCGCCCCGGCAATGTTGCACTTAAGTGCTATATACGTCAGCAGATATCGTGAAAACTGTTCCGAATATAACTATTAAGCGTAACCAGACACCTCTACTCAAAGTTAAAACAGGTTACTGTTTCTGTTTGTGCTTCTGTTGATCTTGATCTTGATCTTGATCTTGATCTTGATCTTGATCTTGATCTTGATCTTGATCTTGATCTTGATCTTGATCTTGATCTTGATCTTGATCTTGATCTTGATCTTGATC